>NZ_JBQTHF010000068.1:0-28317 GCF_052390155.1 Actinokineospora sp.
GGTCCCATCCCGAACCCGGAAGCTAAGCCTGCCAGCGCCGATGGTACTGCACTCGCGAGGGTGTGGGAGAGTAGGACGCCGCCGGACAAAAGTTGCAGGGTGCCCCCTGTTCGCGGAACACGCGAACCGGGGGCACCTTTTGCGTTCACACTGGGGGCCCGAGCCCCCAGACCCCCACGGTGCGTCCACACCCGACCCAGCGTGGTTCGCTCGCCTGCGGCTCGCATCGAGTGTGTAGCCAATGGCAGGGTCGCCCACGGTGCGGCACGTCGTGATCCAGCGGAGTTCGCTTGGCTTCGCCCTCGCATTGGTATGTTCGGGCGCCTAGTCGAGCGATAATCGGTCGCGGCAATCGGCGCGCGTCGAGACTATGGCCGTATGACGGTTGTTCGGTATGGGGATGTTCGGCGGTTCTGGGCGGTGGCGGGCGCCTTGTTCGAGCGTGACGTCGTCCGGCACACAGTGGCGCTTACCGCCATGGGGCGGCTGCTCACGGCACCGAGCGAGCACGACATCGACCTGGAACTCTTCACCGTTCACCACGGCGATCTGCTTGTCGGGGCGGGGTTTCGGACGCCGCCGTGGCCATTGGTGGTGGGGGCCCTGCCGCCCGAGGTGCATGGCGAGGTCATCGAATTCCTGGTCGCCGAGGGAATCGAAGTCAGCGGGGTCGCGGGGCCGCGGGACGTGGCCGACGACTTCACGGTGGCGTGGACGGCGGCGACCGGCGACGTCGTTGATCACACGATCGGGCAACGTCTGTACCGCCTGGGGGAGTTGGCGCCGCCGACCGTGGGTGGGGAGTTCAAGCTCGGCACGGCCGACGACATCACGCTGGTGGGGGCCTGGTGGGACGCGTTCGCGGTCGAAGCGCTACACCCGCAGGGTGGCGACGCGCTCCCCGGCGAGACGCAGGTCCGGCAGGCCCTCGACTTCGGCAAGTGCGTCGGTATCTGGTGTGACGCCACCGGCCGCCCTGTGGCCCAGGCCACGGCGAGCCCACCTCTTACCGGTATGTCCCGCATCGGTCCCGTCTACACCCCGCCCGAGTTCCGTGGCCGGGGATACGGGAGCGCGGCCACCGCCGCCGCGGCCCGGTGGGCGCTCGACCACGGCGCGCGGGACGTGCTGCTGTTCACCGACCTGAGCAACCCGGTGTCGAACTCGATCTACCAGCGCATCGGGTTCCGGCCCGTGCTCGACGCCGTGGAGTACGGGTTCGCGGCGCGGCATACTCTCGTCGTGTGACGTCCGTACGCATCCTGGTCGTGCAGCTCGCCGACATGGACCCGCCGGCACAGCTCGCCGAATGGCTGACCGACGCGGGCGCCGAGCTGCACCTGGTCCACCCCTACCGCGAACCGCTGACCGCCGATCCCACTGACTACGCCGCGGTGGTGTGCCTCGGCGGCCCGATGGGGGCCAACGACGTCATCGAACACCCGTGGCTCGTCGGCGTCCGCGCGCTCCTCAGCGCGTGCGTGGCGAGCGGCACGCCCCTGCTCGCGATCTGCCTCGGCGCGCAGCTCCTGGCCGTGGCGACGGGCGGGCAGGTGACAGTCGGGCCGGAGGGTCCCGAGGTCGGCTGCGGCCTCATCGCCAAACGCGATCTCGGCTGGTCCGACCCGCTGTTCGCCGACCTGCCGCTGATGCCCGACGTCGTGCAGTTCCACTCCGACGCCGTGGTGCGGCTGCCCGCGGCCGCCGACCTGCTCGCCGCCTCGACCCGCTACCCGAACCAGGCGTTTCGGATCGGGCGGGTCGGCTACGGCATCCAGTTCCACATCGAGACCACCCCCGAGATCGTGCTCGACTGGGCGCGCGCGAACCCCGACGTGGCGGCGCTCGCCCGACCCGGTGACCTCACCCCGGAGCGGCTCGCCGAGCTGCACGCCGACGTCGAGGAGACCTGGCGCCCGTTCGTCGACCGGTTCGTCAGCCTCGCCCGCGGCGAGCTGGCGCCGGTCGGCCCGGCACGCCCGCAGCTCCCGATGATCTGACCATGACCGACCCCGCCCGCTCGATCTCGTCCGCGGCCCGCTTCGGCCTGACCGAGAGCCGGGCCGAGCGGGACCTGCGCGCGGCCGGGCTATGGGGCGAGGTCGGGCCGGTGCCCGAGTACGAGGTCACGCTGACCGCGCTGTCCCGCAGTCCCGATCCCGACCTCGCGCTGCGCGGCCTCGACCGCATCCGCGAGTCCGACCCGGACGGCTGGCCCGACCTGCGCGCGGCCATCACCGAGGACCGCAGGCTGCGCGGCAGGCTCCTCGCCGTACTCGGCTCGTCCAGCGCGCTGGCCGACTTTCTCGCCACGCGACACGGCGCGTGGCGCAGGCTCGGCGGCGGCGCCACCGACGTCGACGGCTACACCGCGACGCTGCTCTCCGCCGTCGGCGCCGACGACAGCGACGTCAGTCCCCAGGGGCCAGTGGCCGCGCTGCGCGGCCCGGAAGCCGTGCGGGCGCTGAAGTTCGCCTACCGCGGCCTGCTCCTGGAGGTCGCCGCCGACGACCTCGGGCACCTGGTGGAACCCGGGCAGGCCGCGCCGAGCTACGAGCAGGTCGCAGGCCAGCTCAGCGACCTCGCCGAAGCCGCGCTGCGTGCCGCGCTCGCCGTCGCCTGGGCGGAGAACGGTGGGGCGCCCGCGCAGGCCAAGGCCCGGCTCGCGGTCATCGCGATGGGCAAGTGCGGCGGCCACGAGCTGAACTACGTCAGCGACGTCGACGTGGTCTTCGTCGCCGAGGACGATGCCGCGCTGGCCACCCGGGTGGCCAGCGCGATGATGCGGGTGGGCCACGAGGCGTGCTTCGAGGTCGACGCGGCGCTGCGGCCCGAGGGCAAGGCGGGCGCGTTGGTGCGCACCCTCGACGGGCACGCGGCCTACTACAAGCGCTGGGCGCGCACCTGGGAGTTCCAGGCGCTGCTCAAGGCCCGCCCGATCGCGGGCGACGCCGACCTCGGCGCGGGCTACCTCGACGTGGTGCGGCCGATGGTGTGGACCGCGGCCGACCGGGAGAACTTCGTCACCGACGTCCAGGCGATGCGCCGCCGGGTGGAGAAGCACGTCCCGTCCGAACTGCTCGAACGCGAGCTCAAGCTCGGCCGCGGCGGGCTGCGCGACGTCGAGTTCGCGGTGCAGCTCCTGCAGCTGGTGCACGGCCGCACCGACGAGACACTCCGCCTTGGGTCCACAGTGGACGCTCTGGCGGCGCTCGGCGCCGGCGGCTACGTCGGGCGAACCGACGCCGTCGAACTCGCCGACTCGTACCGGTTCTTGCGCACGCTGGAACACCGGCTGCAACTGCAGCGGCTGCGCCGCACCCACCTGTTCCCCGCCGAGCACGAGACCGACGACCTGCGTTGGCTGGCCCGCGCGGCGGGCGTCGGTCCCGAGCGGGGCCGGTCCGCCGGGCAGGTGCTGCTGGCCGAGTTCCGCAGGCACGCCAACCGAATCCGCAGGCTGCACCAGAAGCTGTTCTACCGGCCGCTGCTCGAAGCCGTGTCCCGGGTGCCGACCAGCGCGCTGCGGCTCACCGCCGAGCAGGCGCAGGCCAGGCTCGCCGCGCTCGGCTACACCTCGCCGGACGGCGCGCTCCAGCACATCAAGGCGCTCACGGCAGGCGTGTCGCGGCGGGCCGCCATCCAGACCGCGCTGCTGCCGGTGCTGCTCGACCTGCTCGGCCACACCCCCGACCCCGACGGCGGACTGTTGGCCTACCGCAAGGTTTCCGAGGCGCTGGCGGCGACGCCGTGGTACCTGCGGGTGCTGCGCGACGAGGGCGCCGTCGCCGAGCGGCTGGCCATCCTGCTGGGCACCTCCAAGCTGGTGCCCGACCTGATCGTCCGCGCGCCCGAGGTGCTTCGGTTGCTGGCCGACCCGAAGGAGTTGACCGTCCGCGATCCGGCCGAGGTCGCGGCGTCGCTGCGCAACGCGGTCAACCGGCACGGCTACCTCGGCAACGCCGTCACCGCCGCGCGATCGCTGCGCAGGCACGAACTGCTGCGCATCGCGTGCGCGGACCTGTTGGGGTTCATGGAAGTGCTGTCGGTGTGCGCGGCGCTGTCGAGCGTGTGGAGTGCGGTGCTGCAGGCATCGCTGGCCGTGGTCGACCGCGCGGAATCCGCGGCCGCGGGCGGTCGCCTGGCCACCATCGCGGTCATCGGCATGGGCAGGCTCGGCGGCGCCGAACTCGGCTACGGCTCCGACGCGGACGTGATGTTCG
This sequence comes from Actinokineospora sp., assembly GCF_052390155.1. Lineage (NCBI taxonomy): Bacteria > Bacillati > Actinomycetota > Actinomycetes > Pseudonocardiales > Pseudonocardiaceae > Actinokineospora > Actinokineospora sp. The sequence continues at coordinate 4,224 of NZ_JBQTHF010000068.1, forward strand.
TTTGCGAGCCCACTGCCGGAGTGTCCGATTCGGACGCGCTGAAATACGCGGGCCGGGTCGCGCAGAGCGTGCGCAAGCTGCTCGGCTCGCCCAGCCAGGACCCGCCGCTGCAGGTCGACGTCGATCTGCGACCAGAGGGCAGGCAGGGCCCGCTTGTGCGGACGCTGGAGTCCTATCGGGCGTATTACGCGCAGTGGAGCGAAGTCTGGGAGGCGCAGGCGCTGCTGCGCGCGTGCCCCGTCGCGGGCGACGACGACCTCGGCGCCCGGTTCATCGCCATGATCGACCCGGTTCGCTACCCCGCGGGCGGCCTGGATTCCGTGCACATACGGGAGATCCGGCGCATCAAGGCCAGAGTGGACACTGAACGGCTGCCCCGCGGCGCCGACCCGACGACGCACACCAAGCTCGGCCGCGGCGGCCTCGCCGACATCGAGTGGACCCTGCAACTCCTGCAGTTGCGGCACGCGCACACGCACCCGTCGCTGCGCACCACGTCCACAGTGGACGGACTGCGGGCGGCGGCCGAGGTCGGCCTCATCGCGCGCGCCGACGCCGACGCGCTGTGCGAGGCGTGGCTGCTGGCCACCCGGGTACGCAACGCGGCGACCCTGGTACGCGGCAAGCAGACCGACCAGGTGCCGACCCACGGCCGGGAACTCGCCGCCGTCGCCTGCGCGCTGGGCCACGCCCTGGATGAAGATCCCGGGGTGTTCCTCGATTCCTACCGCCGCACGACCCGGCGCGCCCGCGCCATCGTGGAGCACCTCTTCTACGACGACTGAGCGGGCTGTCGCGCTGGTCACGGCCGCGCGCGAACTGTCAGGGCGAGAAATTAGAGTCTGCCCATGACCGTCCAGCCCTGGAGCATCCGCATCCCGGTGCGCAGCTACGAACTTGACAGCCTCGGCCACCTCAACCACGCCGTGTACCACCAGTACGCCGAGATCGCGCGCGTCGAGGGCTTCCACGCGGCGGGGTGTAGCTGGTTCGCGCTGATCGAGGCCAAGACCGCGCCCGTGCTGCTGTCCTCGACCATCCACTTCCGCAGCGAACTGCGCGCGGGCGACGTCGTCGACGTCACCTGCACGGTCAAGTTCGGCAGCGGCAAGACCTTCGCCAACGACTCCACCATCACCAAGCTCGACGGCACCGTCGCCGCCGAGATCACCTGCGTCGTCGGCATCATGGATCTGAACCTGCGCAAGCTCGTCGCCGATCCGCGCGCGGTGCTGGAGTCCTTCGGCTTCGACACCTCCGTGGTGCCCTAACGGGAGTCTGGACGGGACGACACCGGCCGAGCCGCTACGCCATGACCTCGCCAACCCCGTGCTCGACCAGCGCGTCCGTGCTCGCGCGGCGCAGCAGTTCGCCCGCGAGGGCCGGGGACTGCAGGTCTTCCGAGCCGTACACCGGCACGTCCAGGCCTGCCTGCGCCTCGCGCACCGCGAGCGGCGACACGGTGAGCAGGCCGCTGACCGCGAGCACCGGGTGGCACGCCGAACGCAGCCGCTGCACGCCGTAGAGCGCGCCGGAAGAGTCGGCCGCGGCGAACAGCACGCCGTTGGTGATGCGGCGCATCTCCGCGCGGTCGAGGAGTTGCGCCGTCTCCGGCTGGAGCAGGCCGTCCGCGATCTCCAGCACGATCGCGTCGACGCCGCGGGCCATCAGGTGCCCGTGCAGCAGTTGCGCGCCCGCCACCAGCCGGTCCATCGGGATGCGGAACGTGGTGGCCATGCCCGCGTCGGTGAAGTCCAGCGCGGCCACCGCGCCCGCGTCACGGAACAGCCACGGGTCGCCGCCCGCCGCCGTGCCGGTGACCTTGGCCGCGCCGACCCGCATGCCCGCGCGGGACAGGCCGTGCACCAGGGACGCGACCGTGGTGGTCTTGCCCGAGTTCATCGACGTGCCGACCACGATGAACGTCGGCGGCTTGCGCAGCGCGTGCAGCGGCGCGCCCAGCGCCAGGTCGGACACGTTGAGCACGCGGCCCGACCCGTCGCCGACCAAGCCCAGCGGGCGCACCTTCGTCGGCGCGCTGACCGCGGCGTTGCGGCTGCGTACCTTGCCCAGCACGCCACCCGCGGCGACCAGGTCGCACGCGCCGAGGTCGTCGGGCAGCTCCGCCTCGAAGTGGTCGGGGGCGTAGCGGGCGCCGTAGGCCACCAGGATCTCGTCGCCGACGTAGAGCCGCGCCTTGCGGCCGTCGGTCAGCTCCAGCACCTGGTGGTAGCCCATCTTGGTGACCTCGGCCAGCACCAGGTCGCCGTGATTGGGTTGATGATCACTGTGATGGACGAGGGCCAACGGCTTGTCGCGATCGAGATTGCGCACGGAGTAGCTCGTCTTGAGCCGGGCGACGCGTGCGGGATCAAGGGAAGCGAACATGGCGGGTCCTCGTCGATAGCTCGGGATAGCGCCCGATCGGGCGTTGATGCGCGGGAGCGTAGAGCCTCCCGAGCCGACAAGGGAATCCACCCGACATCTCGATTAGGGAAACAATCCTGTAACCCAGGTAACACTGCAGGTGAGCCCGAATGATGTACCTGATCGGGTGGTGGCGACCCGCTGTCCTCGACAAGAAACGGGGCGGCGGTCGGGGTTCTCCCCGCGACCGCCGCCCCGAGTTTCGGGCGGATCAGACGTCGTAGTACAGGCCGAACTCGTACGGGTGCGGGCGCAGGCGCAGCGGGTCGATCTCGTGCTCGCGCTTGAACGCCACCCAGGTCTCGATCACGTCCGGGGTGAACACACCACCTTCGAGCAGGTAGTCGTGGTCGGCCTCCAGCGCGTCGAGCACCTCGCCGAGCGACGCGGGCACCTGGGCGACCTGCTTGGCCTCGTCCGGCGGCAGCTCGTAGAGGTCCTTGTCGATCGGGGCGGGCGGCTCGATCTTGTTCTTGACGCCGTCCAGACCGGCCATCACCATCGCGGCGAACGCCAGGTACGGGTTGCCCGAGGAGTCGGGGCAGCGGAACTCGACCCGCTTGGCCTTGGCGTTGTTGCCCGTGATCGGGATGCGGACACAGGCCGACCGGTTGCGCTGCGAGTACACCAGGCTGACCGGGGCCTCGTAGCCGGGCACCAGGCGGTGGTAGGAGTTCACCGTCGGGTTGGTGAACGCGAGCAGGCTGGGCGCGTGCGCGAGCAGGCCGCCGATGTAGTGCCGCGCGGTGTCGGACAGGCCCGCGTAGCCGGACTCGTCGTGGAACAGCGGCTCGCCGTCCTTCCACAGCGACTGGTGGCAGTGCATGCCCGAGCCGTTGTCACCGAAGAGGGGCTTGGGCATGAAGGTCGCCGACTTGTCCGCCTGCCACGCGGTGTTCTTGATCAGGTACTTGAACAACTGCAGGTCGTCCGCGGCGTGCAGCAGCGTGTTGAACCGGTAGTTGATCTCGGACTGGCCCGCGGTGCCCACCTCGTGGTGCGCGCGCTCGACGGTGAAGCCCGAGTCCTGCATGTTCAGCACCATGGCGTCGCGCAGGTCGGCGAAGTGGTCGACCGGCGGCACGGGGAAGTAGCCGCCCTTGTACTTGGTCTTGTAGCCCTTGTTGCCGCCGTTCTCGTCCGACCCGGTGTTCCACCAGCCCTCGACCGAGTCGATCTCGTGGAACGAGCCGTTCTCGGTGTAGTCGAAGCGGACCGAGTCGAAGATGTAGAACTCGGCCTCGGCGCCGAAGAACGCGGTGTCGGCGAAACCGGTCTCCGCGAGGAACAGTTCGGCCTTGCGCGCGATGTTGCGCGGGTCGCGGCTGTAGGCCTCCCTGGTGAACGGGTCGTGCACGAAGAAGTTGATGATCAGCGTCTTCTCGATCCTGAACGGGTCGAGGCGCGCGGTGTAGGGGTCGGGCAGCAGCAGCATGTCCGACTCGTGGATCGACTGGAACCCACGCACCGACGAGCCGTCGAACGCGAGTCCCTCGGTGAAGGCGTCCTCGTCGAACGACGTCGAGGGAACGGTGAAGTGCTGCATGACGCCCGGCAGATCGCAGAACCGGACGTCGACGAACTTCACGTCTTCATCGGCGATGAAACGCAGGACCTCGTCGGAAGAGTTGAACACGCTCGTTGACTCCTTCTTCTCCTCTGCCGGCCGCGGCCGGCGTACCGCGCGAGCGGGCAGCCGAACCCTGGTCGACGATCACGGCCGCGCAGTGCCGTGCCCGCTCTGCGTGATGACGCTAAAAGGACGGTGTTGCCCGACCGTCACCCCGATGTTTCGCGGGTGTTAACGACAGCCGGTTCCGCTCATGAAGCATGCCAGGGGTCAAGTCCGCAAGCACTTCGCCTTACGCTGGTGGGGTGAGCAGATGGACCGGTTCCTGGCTGTCCGGGCCCAACGCCGCGCTGGAGCCCGTCGACGGCCCCCAGCGGTGGCGCGGCGAGCGGCTCGGCCTGCCCGAACGCGGTCCGCGCTCGGTCGCGTCCACCGGCATCCGGCTCGGCGCGCTGGTGCTCGACCTGGTGCTGGCGTCCCTGGTCACCTCGGTGTTCTTCCGCCCGGAGTTCGGCGACCCGGCGGTGATGCGCGAGTTCAACTACTGGGCGTTGCTGGCCTGGTTCGTGATCACCCTCGCGGGCGTGTCGCTGCTCGGTGTGACGCCGGGCAAGACGCTGCTCGGGCTGCGGGTGGTGCGGATGGACGGCTCCACGATGGTCGGCCCCCCGCGCGCGGGGCCGCGCACGCTGCTGGTCGCCCTGCTGGTGCCCGCCGCCATCACCGACAAGGACGGCCGCGGCCTGCACGACCGGCTCGTCGGCACGATCGAGCTGCGGACCCGCTAGCCGAACGCGCCGATCAGCAGGCCCATGACGGTGAACGACACCGTGTGGTACCCGCTGTCGATCGCCGCCAGCGCCAGCGACCGGCGCTCGAACAGCGAGGTGGTGACCTGCGCGGTCAGCACCCAGCCCGTGCCGACCAGTGCGTCCGCTTGTCGCGGTGCCGACAAGCCCGATGACCCGGTTGAACCGCAGGATGCGCGCCAACGTCCGCGGCGCGATGCCCACCTCGACGCGGAACTGGCGCAGCAGGTGCTGATGGGTGACGCCCAGCCGCTCGGCGAGGCTGCGCACCCCGATGCCCGGCTCGGCCAGCATCGTCGCCACGGCGGCGCGGACCCGGCCCGCGGCCTGCCGGTCGATCCGCAGCCGTGGCACCAGCGCCCGCTCGATCGCGTCGAGCCGTTCGGCGGTCGTGCCCGCGTGCAGCAGGCGGTCGCGCAGGTGCAGCAGCAGGAGGTCGTCGAAGCCCGGCAGCTCCTCGACAGCGTCGCTGAGCTCGTGCATCGGCAGCGGCCACAGGGCGTGCAGCCCGCCGGGGCGGAACCGCAGGCCCACCAGGTCGGTGAACGAGGCGGGCTGCAGGGTGAGCGGGCCGCGCTGCATGCCCGCGACGAAACTGTGCCGGTATGGGCGGACTGTCGTCTCGTCCACGACCGTCTCGTCCACGACGCGGTGTGCGGTGTCGTCCATCGAGATGATCACCTCGACGACGCCGTTGGGCAGCACCCGTTCGCGGCTGTCGGGCTCCTCCGGCCCGCGGGCGAACCACACGCACTGGAGCACGCCCGCCAGCGCGGCGGGCGGCGCCACCACGACAAACGGCTCCGACACGCCGTTCAGGGGAGCGGCGTGGGGGTGTCCGCCAAGTGCACGGCGCTCGCGATCGGGGCGAAACCGACCTTGCGGTAGACCCGGTCCGCGTCGTCGCCGCCCGGTGTCAACCAGGCGAGCCGCACCGCCGCCAGTTCAGCGGCGGCCCGCACGGCGTGTGCGGTGACCAGCCCGCCGAGGCCCTTGCGCCGATGCTCGGCCGGCGTCGCCACGCCGACGATCTCGGTCACGCCGTCGGCGACCTGCGTCCAGGAGGCGACGGCCACGGGCTTGCCGTGCAGCCGGGCCAGCACGGAGCCGCCGTCTTCCGGGGGTGGCGGCTCGCCGCTGGGTGGGTCGGTGACCACCTCGAAGGCCGCGTTGCCGATCGCGTTGCCCGCCACCCGGTCGGCGACCGTGCGCACGACCTCGACGGTCACCCCGTCCGGCGGGTCGGGCAAGGTCACCTGATCGGGGTCGACGGTCATCAGCGGTACCCGCGCGGTGACGGTCAGTCCCGCGGCTTCGAGTGCTTCCGCCGCGCCGGGACACGCCTGGTCGATCAGTTCGAACCGCAGCCCACCGGGCGGGAACGCGGCCCGCAGGATCGCCAGCGCGTCGGTCACGTCGGTGATGGGTTCGCCGGGGTTGGCGGCCACGGCGTAGGAGAAGAACGCGTGCGCGCCGGGGGCGAGCAGGCCGGTGAAGGGGCCTGCCGGAACGAGTTGGCGGGCCCGGGAGAGCCCGGCAAGCTGCGCGGCCGCGATACGGGCGGCGGTGGCGTGTGGCACGTGGCGACGGTAGCCGGGGATTGTGTTGGTGCGCCTCGAATTATCCGAGGGCGTTCAGGTCGATGGTGACGGGGAAGGGGATGGTGGTGGTGAACGTGCCGGTGGCCTCGTTGTCGTTCTGGTACCCGAATTCCTCGGTGTGGTGGTAGGCGATGAGCGAAATCGGTGTGTCGGTGTCCACCAGCCAGTAGTGCGGAATGCCCGCGTCGGCGTACTCGCCGTGTTTGGTCACCCGGTCGGTGCGGCGCGACCCTGGAGAGATGATCTCGACGACAACCAGTACCTCCGAGGCGCGGAGAATCCCGCCTTCGGCGTCCAGCCGGTCGACGGCATCGGCGTGCAGGATCATCAGGTCCGGTCTGCGGCTGAAACCAGGCCCGCCGGGCGGGCCGAATTCCAGGTCCACGTCGAGATCCTGGATCACCAGTAGATGCTCGGGTAGCTGGGCATCGAGTTGGCTGTTCAGTTTGAATGCCGCACGGTTATGGCGGTAAGTGGGACTTGGAGACATCAACAGGCGGCCCTCTAGCAGCTCCGTGTACCCGAACTCGGTCTCACCGAGCGCGGCGTACTCCGCAATGGTCAGCAGGTGTGTGGGCGCGCTCGACTCGGCTTGATGCGGTGCGGGCATCGCGGTCACGGCTCCTCCTCACGTCTGCCGACAGGCTGCCATAGGGGTACGACAAACGGCCTAACGCCTGCGGATCGTGCGCTGCACGCTGCGCATCTTGGCGCCCTGGGGCATGGGGCCCTTGGGCAGCGCGGCTGCGCGGCTGGCGATGGCGGCCAGCCGCTTCTCCACCCCGTCGATGTCGGCGGGGCGCAGGTTGTTGGGCAGCTTCATCAGGTGCCGCTGCAGGTTGCGGAGCTGCACCTGGCCGTCGTCGTTGCCCACGATCACGTCGTAGATCGGAGTGTCGCCGACGACCCGGGCGGTGCGCTTCTTCTCCTGCGCGAGCAGGGACTTCGCCCGGTGCGGCGCGCCCTCGGCGACGAGGATGATGCCCGGCCGGCCGATCACCCGGTGCACCGCGTCGAGTTGGGTGGTGCCCGCGACGGTCGGGGTGACGCGCCAGCGGCCGCGCAGGTTCTCCAGGGCCCAGGCTGCCGCGCCCGGCTGGCCGTCCGCCTTGTTGTAGACGTTCTTCTGCACCCGCCGACCGAAGATGATCACGGCGGCGAGCAGGCCGAACGCGATGCCGACGGGCAGCACGAACCACTCGATCGCCAACAGCAGCCCGATGCCGAACACCACACCGGTCACCACCAGGAGGGCGCCCAGCATCAGCGGGATGAGGGCCTTGTCCTCCTTGCGCTGCATGTTGAACGCCTGGAAGAACTGCCCGCGCTTGGCCTTCGACGCGGCCTTGCGCGCCTTCTTGGCTTCCTTGGCGGCCGCTTTGTCCTGCTTGTCAGCCATACCCATCAGGATACGGGGCGGGGTCCCGCATCCGGCAGGTGCGCTCTGTCAAGATGCTCGGCATGGCTGGCGAACGCGGACCGACCGACCTGCTCGCCGGGCTCGACCCGGACCAGCTCGCCGCCGTGTGCGCCCCTCGTGGCCCGGTGTGCGTGCTCGCGGGCGCGGGAACCGGCAAGACGCGCACCATCGTCAGCCGCATCGCGCACCTCATCCACTCCGGCCACGTCGCCGCGGGCCAGGTTCTCGCCGTGACGTTCACCGCGCGCGCGGCGGGGGAGATGCGCACCCGGCTGCGCGCACTCGACATCCACGGCGCGCAGGCGCGCACGTTCCACGCCGCCGCGCTGCGCCAACTCCGCTACTTCTGGCCGCGGGTGGTCGGCGACGAGCAGTGGGAGCTGATCGACGGCAAGCTTCGCCTGGTCGGCCAGGCCGCGCACCGGGCGGGCCTCGGGCCTGAGCGGGAGACCCTGCGCGACCTCGCGAGCGAGATCGAGTGGGCCAAGGCGTCGCTGGTCGCGCCGCAGGACTATCCCGCCGCGGCCGTTCGGATGCGCCGCGAACCGCCCGTGTCCGCCGAGCAGGTCGCGACGATCTACGCGGGCTACGAGGAGCTGAAGAACCGCGCCCGCCAGCTCGACTTCGACGACCTGCTGCTGCACACCGCTGCCGCCTTGGAGGAGCACTCGGTGGTCGCCGAGGAGTTCCGTGAGCGCTACCGCTGTTTCGTCGTCGACGAGTACCAGGACGTCACCCCGCTGCAGCAGCGGGTGCTCGACGCGTGGCTGGGCCGCCGCGACGACCTGACCGTGGTCGGCGACGCGAACCAGACCATCTACTCCTTCGCGGGCGCCTCCGCCCGCCCGCTGCTCGACTTCACCCGGCGCTTCCCCGAGGCCGCGGTCGTCCGTCTTGAGCGCGACTACCGCTCGACGCCTCAGGTGGTGTCATTGGCCAACCGGGTCATCTCGGCCGCCCGCGACCGGCCTGCGGGCTCCCGGCTGCGGCTCGTCGGCCAGCGCCCAGACGGCCCCGAGCCCCGGTTCGCCGAGTACGACGACGAGACCATCGAGGCCAAGTCCGCCGCGGCGCGCATTCGGGAGCTGCTCGACGACGGCACTCCGTTGAGTGAAATCGCCGTGCTCTTCCGGGTCAACGCGCAATCGGAGGTCTACGAGCAGGCGCTCACCGAGGCCGACATTCCTTATCAGTTGCGCGGCGGCGAGCGGTTCTTCATGCGCCAGGAGGTGCGCCAGGCGGTGGCCGCGCTGCGCACCGCGAGCACCGGCGGGCCAACCGGCGAGCTGCCCGCGTTGGTGCGCGGGCTGCTCGCGCCGCTCGGGCTGACGCCGGACCCGCCCGCGGGCGGCACCGCGCGGGAGCGCTGGGAGTCGCTGCTCGCGCTGGTCGAGCTGGCCGAGGAGCTGACGGAGGCGGTGACGGGCGCCGATCTCGCGCACTACGTGCGGGAGTTGGAGCTGCGCGCGCAGGCACAGCACCCGCCGACCGTGGCGGGCGTCACGCTGGCGTCGCTGCACTCGGCGAAGGGGCTGGAGTGGGACGCGGTGTTCCTCGTCGGCCTGGTCGACGGCACCGTGCCGATCCAGCACGCCGACGGCGACGACGTCGCGATCGAGGAGGAGCGCAGGCTGCTCTACGTCGGGGTCACCCGCGCGCGGACCCACCTGTCGCTGTCGTGGGCGCTGGCCCGCGCCGAGGGCGGCAAGCGCTACCGCAGGCGCAGCCGGTTCCTCTACGGCCTGATCCCGGAGAACCACCCGACCGCGCGGGTCGCCACCGCGGGCCGCCAGCGCGAAGCAGGCAGGCCGATGCCGGTGATCCGGCATTGCCGGGTCTGCGGCGACAAGCTTGTCGGCACCATGCCGACCAAGCTCGGCCGTTGTGAGAGCTGCCCGTCGGATCTCGACGAGGGCCTGCTCGACCGGCTCCGGGAGTGGCGGATGGAGCGCTCCAGGGGCCTCAAGGTGCCCGCATACGTGATTTTCACCGACGCCACGCTGCTCGCCATCGCCGAACAACGTCCGGCCGACCGGGCCGCGCTCGTCGCGATCTCCGGTATCGGGGCCGCCAAACTGGACAAATTCGGCGCCGAGGTGCTCGCGGTCGTGTGTGCGGGCGCCTGATCGAGTACGATGTGACCGGCGTCACACGAAGTTCTGGAAAATCGGTTGCGAGCCCTCCGTGAGGGCCAATAACCTGCAATGGCGGGGCACGAAGTGCCCCGACAATGTCGCCCAACGGACTCTGGAGGAGGTGGCCAGGATGAAGATCTTCACGATGAACCCAATCCCCGGCTACCTGGCGTCCCGGGGCACAGCCATGTCCAAGTTCGGGTGCGGCTTGGCCAAGGCCACGCGTGTGCAGCGTGAGCGGTTCACCGAAGGCGTCATCGCCCGGGCGACCGCGCACGCCGGCGTCCTCGATGTCGATGTTCCGAACCACCCGTCCGCCCTCTCGGGCTGGAGGACTTGACCCTGTCAAGACCCCCAGGCTCGCAGAGGCCGCGGACTCCGAACATCGGAACCCGCGGCCTTTTTCTTTGTCCCACAACGGTTTCCACCCTTGTTCAGTGTTGCAAACTCGGAATAGTCAGGAGCTTTACACCATGTCAACCGCCACTGTTCCGCTCACTGGCGGAGCATTCACCGACCTGCTGGGCCCACCTGGCTCTGGGGTGAGCGAGCTGCTCGACGCGGCTCCCGCCGCCGGTCTGGACCTGCCTTGCCGGTCGAGCGACAACCCGGACCTCTGGTTCGCCGACGCGCCCGCGGAGCTGGAGCGCGCCAAGGGCCTGTGCGGGGACTGCCCGGTGCGCGCCGCGTGCCTGGCCTCGGCCCTCGCCCGGCACGAGCCATGGGGTGTCTGGGGCGGCGAGATCTTCGAGCGCGGTGTCGTCATCGCGCGCAAGCGTCCCCGGGGACGTCCGCGCAAGGAGGACGTCGCTCGCGAGGCCGCCGAGCGCGGTGTCCTGACCCGGGATGAGGTCGCCGCGTGAACGCGCTGATGAAGGACCCGATGTACCACTTCAAGCCAGAAGGACCTACGCAAATGTTGCTCTACGAAAATCTCGCCAGATCCCGAATGCGCGAGGCGGAACAGGTGGCGCGCACGCACCGCCTGGTCCGCCGGCTGAGCGCGGCCAAGCGCTGGGAACGGGTCTCGAAGTGGGCGGCACGGCGCGCCGATCGCGTCACCACCGCGCTCTGACCCGGTCCGCACAACTCGGCAGGGGATGCCCGCCACCGCACTCGCGGTGGCGGGCATCCGTCGTCGCGGCGTGGCCCGCCGACGGTCGTCCGACCAGGCGGTCATGGCCGGGTACTGGCCGGGCCGCGCGGGCTGTGGCTACCGTCTGCGTCATGGCCCACACCCATGACGGCATCGACTGGACCACCCGGCTCGCCCCGATGCGGCGCGCCGACGAGATCGAGGCGGAGGTCAACTCCTGGGTCGCGGACCGGCTGGTCGACCTGCTGCCGCCCGGGGCGACGGTGGTCGACGTCGGGTCCGGGTCCGGCGGGATGGCCGCCGCCCTCACCGCGGCCCTCGCCGCGCGCGGCGGCGGCCGGATCGTGCTGGTGGACGCCGTGCCCGAGCTGCAGGCGGCCGCCGCCGAGCGGTGCGCGGCGGTCACGGGCAACAAGGTCGAGGTGCTGGCTGTGCTCGCCGACGCGGCCGACGAAGCGCTCGCCGAGCAGGTCCCGACCGCCGACCTGGTGTGGGCGTCGGCGGTGGTCCACCACCTGCCCGACGAGCGGCGCGGCGTCGCGGGCCTGATCCGGCTGCTGCGTGCGGGCGGCTGGTTCGCGCTGGCCGAGGGCGGGTTGAACACCAAGTGCCTGCCGTGGGACCTCGGCGTCGGGGAGCCCGGCCTGCAGGAGCGGCTGATCGCCGCCGGTCGGGAGTGGTTCGCGGACATGCGCGCCGGGATGGACGGCGTCGTCAGGATGCCGGTCGGCTGGAATCGCGCGCTCGCCGAGGCCGGCCTGGTCGACGTCAGCGCGTTCAGCTACCTGGTCGACCTGCCCGCGCCCGCGTCGGAGACGGTCCGGCTGTCCGTGGCCGACTGGCTGGGCTGGATGTCGAACGTGGACGGTGACCGGCTGTCGGAGTCCGACCGCGCGGCGGTGGCCCGGCTGCTGGACCCGAACGGTCCCGACTGGGTGGTGGCCCGCGACGACGTGTTCGTGCTCAGCGCCGCCACTGTCCACCTCGGCCGCGCGACGTAGCCGTGGCCGACGACCCCGCTGCCCGAATCACCGCCGTGACCTGCTCGATCTGCGGGTGCGCCCGAGCGGGCGTGCCGCCGCTGGAAGCCCTGTCGTGGGCGGTGGAGAACGACGAGCGCGGGTCGCGGTGGCTGTGCCCAGGGTGCGCCCGCACGCATGTGCGCGCCATCGAGGGCAAGCTCCCCGCCGAGTACTGGTGACCGTGCCGGGCGTCGCCAGGATGGCTACGGTGGAGCCATGTTGATCGCCGAAGAACTACTGTTGCTGCTGGTGGACGACGAGACGGGCAAGGTGCGCCCGATCGGGACCGACGTCGGGCGCGGCCTGGCCGGAGCCGTCCTCATCGAACTCGCGACGCTCGGCCTGGTTGATGTCGCGCACGAGGGCGAAGAGGTCCGCGAGGGCCGCTTGGTAGTCCGGCCGGGCGACGTCCCGGACCACCCCGTGCTCGCCGACGCGGTGTCGCTGGTCGCGGAGCTGTCCGGCAGCACGCCCGCGCGGGTGCTGGAGAAACTGGCCAAGGGGCTGCGCGACCGCATCGTCGACGGCCTGGTCGTGGGCGGTGTGCTGCGCCGGGAGAAGCACCGCGTGCTCGGCATCTTCCCGACCGAGCGCGTGCCCGCGCAGGACACCGCGCACGAGGCCCAGGTGCGTGCGCGGCTGCACGCGGTGCTCACGGGCGCGGCGCCCGACCCGCGCAGTGCCGCGCTGATCTCGCTGCTGCAGGCCCTGGAGGTGCTGACCAGCGTGATCGAGGTGCCGGACAAGCGCGCCGCGCGGAAGATCGCCAAGGATCTCACCGAGAGCGAGTGGGCCGCGGGGGCCGTGCGCAAGTCGGTGGCGGCGGTGCACGCGGCCGTGATCACCGCGGTGTTCGTGGTGAGCGCGGGCGCCACGTCTGCCGGTGCGTCCTAGGTTCGTACGTCGTAGGTGGCGCGGGCGGCGGCGACCTCGTGCATGTGTGTCTCCGCCCAGTCCTTGATCGCGCACATCACCGGCAGCAGGCTCGCGCCCAGCGGCGTCAGCTCGTAGTCCACCCGGACCGGCACCGACGGGGTGACCTGCCGGGTGATCAGGCCGTCGCGCTCCATGGCGCGCAGGGACTGGGTGAGCATCTTCTGGCTGACCCCGGCGATCTTGCGCGCCAGTTCGCTGTAGCGCATCGGCTCGTCTGCCAGAGCGCTGATGATCAGGCTCACCCACTTGTCGGTGAGCCTGTCGAGCAACTGTCGCGCGGGACAGGTCGCCAGGTACGCGTCGAACGCCGCGCGCTCGTCGGCACGGCTCTGCGCCGCGGTCCGGGTCGCCACACGTTCCTCCCCGTGAGTTGCGCACTTTCAGGTGCGTACTTCCCAATGGAGAGTAACACTCCATAGGTTCGTGCCACGTGGTTCATGGACGACAGGGAGCAGACATGCGAGCGGTTGTGGTGCGAGACGGTGGGCCCGTGCTGGTGGACGTCGCGGTGCCGGAGCCGGGGCACGGGCAGGTGCGGCTGCGGGTCGAGGCGGCCGGGGTGAACCCGGTCGACGCGGCGACCGGCGCGGGCCTGCCGGTGCAGTTCGGGCTGGCGGCGCCGAAGGACGTGTCCGGCCTGGGCTGGGACGCGGCGGGCGTGGTGGACGCGGTGGGTGCGGGCGTCACCACGGTCGCGGTGGGCGACCGGGTCGTCGGGCTGCTCAACCTGCTCCACCTGCCGCTCGGTGCGTACGCCGAGCAGGTCGTGATCGACGCGTCGGCGGTGGCCGCGATCCCGGTCGAGTGGACGGCGGCCGAGTGGGCGACGCTCCCGCTCAACGGTGCGACCGCGTGGCAGTGCCTCGACCGCCTCGGCCTCGACGCGGGCCAGACCGTTCTGGTCACCGGCGCGGCGGGTGGTGTCGGCGGGTTGGCGGTCGAGCTCGCCGTGGCCCGCGGCCTGCGAGTGGTAGCCGTCGCAGGCCAGGACGACGAGCGCCTGGTCCGCGACCTCGGCGCCGAGTTCTTCGTCCCCCGCGGCGACGCCATCGCTCTCCGGGTGCGCGAGCTGGTGCCAGGTGGTGTGGACGGCGTGGTCGACGCGGCCTCCCTCCGAGTAGCCGCCCTCGACGCGCTGCGCGACGGCGGGTCGTACGTGGCGGTGCTGGCGGGCGCCGAGCCGCTCGCGTTGCGGGACACGACGGTGTCGACGGTATTCGTCGCCGCCTACACCGACGAACTGGCGGAACTGGTGTCGCTGGCCTCGGCGGGAACCCTGAGCCTGCGGGTGGCACAGACCTACCCGCTCGACCAGGCCACCACTGCCCACGAACGCCTGGCGAAGGGCGGGGTGCGGGGCAGGCTCGTCCTGATCCCCTGAGTGCCGGGGTGCCTACTGGCGGGTGCGCCCGGTCAGGGGGCGTCGTCGGCGAAGCCGGGTTGCCACTGGGTGATGATGGCGTGCATCGAGAACTCGGCGTCGAGTTGGCAGAGGATGCCGGTGGCGCCCGCGGTGACCCGCTGGATCAGCAGGTACTGCGGCGGCAGGTTGAGCGAGCGGCCCGTCTTGAAGTCCTGGCCGCGCAGGTCGCCGACGCGTTCGGCTTGGCGTTGCATCCACTTGCGGGTGAAGTGGAACGTCTCGACCGAGGCGGGCTCGGTGAACGGGGCCAGGTAGGCGAGCACGTCGTCCGCGTTGAGTTGCATGCCGGGGCGGACGAAACCCTCGCGACGCATCAGGTCGAGCAGGTCGGCCGAGTTTCCGCGCAGGGACAGCCTGGTCATCATGCCCAGCGGCCGGGGCAGGCCGTCGGGCAGGCGGGCGACGGCGCCGAAGTCGATGACGCACAGCCGCCCGTCCGGGACGATCATGAAGTTGCCCGGGTGCGGGTCGGAGTGCAGCAGTCCTGCCCGCGCGGGTGAGGAGAAGTGGAACTCCGAGAGCAGCCTGCCCGCGGTGTTGCGCTCCGTTCGGGTGCCGGTGCGGATGATCGACGCCAGTGGCGTCCCGTCGACCCACTCGGTGACCGTGACCTTGGGTGCGCTCGCGACCACCCGCGGCACCAGCACCTGGGCGTCGCCCGCGAACGCCTTGGCGAAGGCGCGCTGGTTCTCCGCCTCGGCGCGGTAGTCGAGCTCCTCGGTCATCCGGTCGGTGAGTTCCTGCAGCAGCGGCTTGATCTCCATGCCCGGCGCGAACGGCTGGAAGAGCTTGCTGAACCGCTGCAACTGGCGCAGATCGGACAGCAGCGCCTCGTCGGCGCCCGGGTACTGGATCTTGACCGCCACCTGCCTGCCGTCGTGCCACACGGCCTTGTGCACCTGGCCGATGCTCGCCGCCGCCGCGGGGGTGTCGTCGAACTCGGTGAAACGCTCCGCCCAGCCGCGGCCGAGCTGCTGGGCCAGCACGCGGTGCATCGCCGGGGTGGTCATCGGCGGGGCCGCGGACTGCAGCTTGGTGAGCGCCTCCCGGTAGGGCTCGGCCAGCTCGTCCGGGATCGCGGCCTCGAACACCGACAGCGCCTGCCCGAACTTCATCGCGCCGCCCTTGAGCTGCCCCAACACCGCGAACAACTGCTCCGCGGTGCGGGCGGACAGGTCGGCGCTGACCTGCTCGGCGCTCTGCCCGGCCAGCCGCTTTCCCCAGCCGCCGACGGCCCGACCCGCCACCCCCAGGGGGATGCTGGCCAGCCGCGCGGTGCGCGCGACTGTCTTGCGTGGCATCTCGGTCACTTGACGATTGTCCCCTGTCCCGCGGCCCTGCCGCAGCCGATTGCCGTGCACCTGCTCCCATCGGTGGGCAGGAGTGACCCACGCGACATAGTTCGGTCGGTTCGGGCGCCACGTTTCGCCCGTCGGTGGAATCGACCCGCGAGAGTTCACTCGTCGGGGCGGGTCGGGGGGTCGTGGTGTCGGGCCGTGGCGCCGCACGGGCAGGCGGGATGGGGCGGCCACGGGCGGTGGGCCACCGTGGCCGACACGGGGTCGAGTTCGGCGCCCGCGTTCCACACCGCGGGTTTGCCGCGTCCGGGCGCCTGCAGCCAGGCGAGGGTGGCCAGGGTCTGCGCCGCGGCCAGACCCGCCGTCGCCTGGACCGCCGCCACGTCGGCCAACTGGGCGCGCCCGGCCAGTTGCGCCGCCACCCTGGGCCAGCAGGCGTCCAGGTCCGCGCGGTGCAGATCGGCGCAGCGCAGACAGCTCGTGGTGCCCGGGACGACCAGCGGGCCGACGATGCCGACGCCGTCGCGGACGCGGACGCACAGGTGCGCGACGGCGTCCGAGGTCAGCCGGGCCGTCAGGGTCGGGTCGGGGACCAGGGCGTCGGTCAGCAGGACCAGGTCCGGCCGGTGGCGGGTGAACGCCTGCGTGCCCACCGTGTCGTCGATCCGGCGGATCGCGTCGTGGGCCGCATCCTGCCGCCGCCTGCCGACGTCGTCGGCTGCCAGGCCGACGCCGACGTCCTCCGGGGTGACCTCGCCGCGGGCGGTGACGTGCAGCCTGCCGACGCCCGCCGCGGCCAACAGGCACGCGACGGCCACCGCGAGCCTGCCGTCACCGTGGATGGCGATGGCCGCGCGGGCCCGTGCCTCGGGGGCGCTGGTCGTGCCGCGCAGGGCGGCGGCCGTCGTGTCGGCCGCGAGTCTTCGGGGGATCGACGTGGCCGGGGCGGCGGCGTCCTCGACCAGCCCCTGCTCGGCCAGCCCGACGAGCAGCGCGTGCAGGGCGTCGCGATGTCGTGGGCCGACGCGGTCCAGCAGCTCGGCCATGGTCCGGCCGCCGCTCAGCGCGGCCGCGACGTGGGCGACCGGGCCGGGCAGTCCGCTCACGACGGTGGCGCGGCGCGGGTCGAGGCCGATCTGGATCTCGCCTGGGCCGCGGTGCAGCACGGCGAGGCCGGGACGCAGCCGGGGCCTGCTGGGAAGGGTCTGGTTCGTCATGACATCAGGATGCACGGTTCGGCCGAATGGTGGAGTCAGTTGTCCACAGGGGGGCATTGCCACCCGGCCGGTCCTCCCGCGATGTCGGTGTCGCCCTTTACCGTTGTTCCGTGGCCGAACCCAGCGTCGAGGTGCGCAGGAGCAAACGACGTACCCGCACCGTCACCGCCTATCGCGAAGGTGACACCTTGATCGTCCAGATCCCCGCCCGGCTCTCCAAGAAGGAAGAGGCCCACTGGGTGGCGGAGATGCAGCGCAGGCTCCTGCGCAACGAGACCCGCAGGCGCTCGCCCGCGCGCACGTCCGACGCCGCGCTGCTGCAGCGGTGCGCCGAGCTGTCCGAGCGGCACTTCGCGGGCCGCTGCGTGCCGGCGGGGGTGCGCTGGGTGCCGCCCATGCGCACCCGCTGGGCGTCCTGCACACCGGTGGACCGCACCATCCGGGTGAGCGAGCGGCTGCGCGAGGTGCCCGCCTGGGTGCTCGACTACGTGCTCGTGCACGAGCTGGCGCACCTGCTGGTGCCGGGCCACGGACCCGACTTCTGGGAGCTGGTCCGCGACTATCCGCGCACGGACAGGGCTATCGGCTACCTGGAAGGGCTGTCCGCGGCGGCAGGATGGGGGATCACCCCGATGGACTGAGTCAGTCGTCGGCGTCCTTGGCCTCCGGGGACTGCTCGGTCCGCTTGAGCTGCGCGATCGGGTCGTCCTCGACCTCCGACTTGACGCCCAGCCGCTCGGCGAACTCCATCGGGTCGTCGAGATCCGCGGCTGTCGGCATCAGGTCGGGGTGGGCCCACAGGCCGTCGCGAACGTCGACGCCGTGCTGGTCGGTGACCAGCCGCCACAGCGCCGCCGCCGCCCGCAGCCTGCGCGGCCGCAGCTCCAAGCCGACGAGCGTGGCGAAGGTCTGCTCGGCCGGACCGCCCGACGCGCGACGGCGGCGCAGAGTCTCGCGCAGGGCGTCCGCGCCGGGGAGCCGCTCGCTGACGGCCTCGCCGACGACCAGGTCGACCCAGCCCTCGACCAGCGCGAGCAGGGTTTCCAACCGGGCCAGCGCCGCCTTCTGCTCCGGGGTCGTCTCCGGTTCGAGCATGCCAGACTGCATGGCCTGCTCGATGGTCGCCGGGTTCGCCGGGTCGACCTGCGCGGCCAGCTGCTGCAGCGCTTCGGTGTCGACCTTGATGCCGCTGGCGAACTCCTCGACGGTGGCCAGCAGCCGCTGCCGCAGCCACGGCACGTGCGCGAACAGCCGCTGGTGGGCGGCCTCCCGCGCGGCCAGGAACACCAAGACCTCGCTGGAGGGCCGCTCCAAGCCCTTGGTGAACTCCTCGATGTTCGCGGGCACCAGCGCGGCTGTCGCGTCCGGGCCGAGCGGCAGACCGATGTCGGTGGAGGTCAGCACCTCCGAGGCAAGCTGCGCCAGCGCGTTGCCGAGCTGCGACCCGAACGCCATGCCGCCCATCTGGCCGACCATCGCGAGCAGCGGACCCGCCTGCTGCTTGGCCTCCGCGGGCAGCGCCTCGACCCAGGCGCCGGACATCCGGCGGGCCACCGGGTCGCACAGCCGCTGCCAGGTCGGCAGGGTGTGCTCCACCCAGTCGCGCGTGCTCCAAGCCCTGGTCACGGTCGCGCCCGCGGGCAGCGTGGTGACCGGGTCGAGCCACATCTCGGCGAGGTGCACCGCGTCCTCGACGGCCTTGGCCGAATCCGACGGGGAGGTGAAGCCGATCCCGCCGCCGAGCTTCTGCACGGCGATCTGCTTGGCGAGGTCGTAGTTGACCGGGCCGCTGGAGGTGCCCGCCTGGCTCATCATCTGGCCGAGCTGGCTGAGCATCTCGCCGAGCTGGCCGAACGCGTCGAACGGATTCTCCTGGCCGCCGCCCTGGCCGGGGGTCTGGTTCTTGTCCCGGTCGTCCGGGTCCGGCAGGTTGAAGCCGAACTTGAACTCGCTCATGCCATCCCCTCGCAGGCTCCGTGATGCCGCTCGCGGACGCGCTGTGACATTGACTCGCTCGCAAGCTCGCTCATGGGTCCACGGTACGCGGCGCCGCCCGCCGGGTGATGTCCGGTGATCCGCCCTGCGCGAACGCACGTACGCTGTGGCTTCGTGAGTACCTCACCGGACGCCCCAGCTCAACCGCCCGCCGCCGCGGACCCGCGGCCGCCGCGGTGGAACGTGACCCGACGCGGGTGGACGGTGCTGCTCAGCTTCGTCCTCGTCGTCGGGCTCGGCCTGGTCGGCGGGTTCGTCCCGGTGCCGTACGTCTCGCTCGGACCCGGCCCCACCTACGACACCCTCGGCGCTGTCGAGGGCGTCCCGATCGTGCAGATCGAGGGCGAGCAGACCTACCCGACCAACGGCCAGCTCAGGATGACCACGGTCTCGGTGAACGACGAGATCAGCCTCTTCGGCGCGCTCGGCCTGTGGGTCAGCGGCCGCTACGCGCTCGCGCCGCGCGAGGAGTACTTCCGCCCCGGCGAGACCGAGGAGGAGGTCGAGAAGCAGAACACCAAGCTGTTCCAGGACTCGCAGAGCAACGCCGAGGTCGCCGCGCTGCGCGAACTGAACTATCCGATGAAGGTCATCGCCCAGCAGATCACCGCGGGCGCGCCCGCGGACAAGGTGCTCGCGCCGGGCGACGAGCTGGTGGAGATCAACGGCAAGGCGATCGCCACGGCCGAGAAGGTGCGCGAGTCGCTGGCGGGCACCAGGCCGGGCCAGGTCGTCTCGGTCAAGTACCAGCGCGACGGCCAGGACAAGACCGCCACCATCACCCTCGGCAAGGCCACCGACTTCGGCGCCGAGGCCCGGGAAGAAGGCTTCATCGGCCTCGGTCCGGTCGACCGCCCGGACGTGCCGTTCAAGACCGCCATCAACCTGCAGGACGTCGGCGGCCCGTCCGCAGGCCTGATGTTCGCCCTCGCCATCGTCGACCGGCTCAGCCCCGGCGACCTGAGCGGCGGCACCACGATCGCGGGCACCGGCGAGATCTCCACGCTCGGCGTCGTCGGTCGGATCGGCGGCATCCCGTTCAAGATGGTCGCCGCCCGCGAGGCGGGGGCCACCACGTTCCTCGTGCCCGCGGACAACTGCGTCGAGGCGCGCGAGAACGCCCCCGACGGCCTGCGCCTGATCAAGGTGGAGACGCTGAAGGGTGCCCGCCAGTCGCTTGAAGACCTCAAACAGGGGCGCCCGGTCCCCGGCTGTTAGGACAGCGTGTCGAGCAGGGCCGCGGTGAGGTTCGGGGCCAGCTCCGGGTGCTCGACCACCTCGTCGATCTCGCCGTCGGCGCTGCGCAGGCGCAGTACGCAGGCCACCGTGCCGTCGCGCAGCGCCGCGGCCACCAGCCTGGCCTCCCTGGCCTTGGGGTGCGACGCGGCGAGCGTGCGGATGGCGTCGGTGTCGGTGTCGGGCTCGGGCAGATCGGCCTCCGCGTCCGGCGGCAGCATCACGATCTCCTGCGCCAGCGCGCAGCCGCTCACCGCCGGTGGCCACATGATCCCCGCGAGCGCCGCGCCGAGGTCCTCGTCGGGCAGCGACTCCTGCGCGACCGGCGTCAGCGCCGCCCCCGGGTCGACCTGGCCCGCGAGGTCGGGCTGCTCGCGCAGCAGGTGCTCGGTGGACACCAGGGCGAAGAGCTGCGGTGGCTGGTCCCAGCCCCCCGACGACACGAATTCCTCGACCTCACGGGCCAGCGACGGCAGGTCATGGGGACTGGGCTCACTCACGGCGCACATCGTCGCATCCCGCCCACCGGGTCCGGCAGCCGCCGAGTCATCCACACATTTCGGGCACCGGCGCGGGAACCTGAACGGGTCCTAATAGAGTTGAACAATCAGGGTGGTCCGCTGTCCGCCCGCGAAAGTTTTCAGCAAGCGACTCTGGAGCGTGTCCAGTGGCCACTCGGCCTCCGATCGGTCTGCCGAAGCTGTCCCGCCGCAGCCGTGTGCTGCTCATCATCGCCGCCGCTTTCGTCCTGCTCCTGCTGGTCGGGTCGAGACTGCTCAGTACCTATGTGGACTGGCTGTGGTTCGGTGAAGTCGGGTTCCGGTCGGTGTTCACCGCCGTCCTGTGGACCAGGATCGCGTTGTTCTTCACCGTCGGCGTTCTCGTCGGCGGGCTGCTGGCGCTGAGCCTGTGGATCGCCTACCGCTCGCGGCCGGTGTTCGTGCCGGTGTCCAGCGCGGACGACCCACTCGCCCGCTACCGCTCCACCGTGGTCCAGCGGGTGCGCCTGTTCGGCATCGGCATCCCGGTGGCCTTCGGCCTCATCGCGGGCTCCGCGGCGCAGGCCGACTGGCAGCAGACGCAGTTGATGCTCAACGGTACGGACTTCGGCGTCACGGACCCGCAGTTCAACATCGACATCGGCTTCTACGCCTTCACCCTGCCGTTCATCACCTGGGTGATCAGTTGGCTGTTCGTCGCCGTCGCGATCGCCTTCTTCGGCGCGCTGATCACGCACTACCTCTTCGGCGGCATCCGACTCGCAGGCAAGGGCGGCCAGCTCGCGGCGTCGGCCCGCATGCAGTTGTCCATCACCGCGGGCGTGTTCGTGCTGGTCTACGCCGTCGACTACTTCTTCGAGCGCTACGAGCTGCTGTTCTCCAGCCGCAACACGCTGTTCAGCGGCGCGACCTTCACCGACCTCAACGCGGTGCTGCCCGCCAAGCTGATCCTGATGTTCATCGCGGCCTTCTGCGCCGTGGCGTTCTTCGCGGGCGCGTTCCTGCGCAACCTGCAGCTCCCCGCCATCGCCACAGCCCTGCTGGTGCTCTCCGGCATCCTGGTCGGCGCGGCGTGGCCCGCGATCATCCAGCAGTTCTCCGTCCGCCCCAACGAGAACGCCAAGGAAGCGCTGTCCATCCAGCGCAACATCGACGCCACCCGCGCCGCGTTCGGGTTGACCCCCGACAAGGTCAGCACCGAGGACTACGCGGGCACCACCGACGTCTCCGGCGCGAAGATCCGCGCGGAACAGAGCAGCATCAACACCATCTCCAACGTGCGCCTGCTCGACCCGAACATCCTCGCGCCGACGTTCACCCAGCGCGAGGGTCGGGAGAACTTCTACGGCTTCCCGGAGAAGCTCGACGTCGACCGCTACACCATCGACGGCAAGACCCAGGACTACATCGTCGCCGCGCGCGAGATCAAGACCTCCGGGCTCACCGAGACCCAGGGAAGCTGGATCAACCGGCACATGGTCTACACCCACGGCAACGGGTTCGTGGCCGCGCCCGCCAACACGGTGAACTCCACCCTGCAGGACTCGAACGACCAGGGCGGCTACCCGGTGTTCAAGGTCAGCGACCTGACCACCGAGGGCCCGATCAAGGTCACCCAGCCGCGCATCTACTACGGCGAACTGGCCACCGACACCTACGCCATCGTCGGCGGCAAGGACGGCGACCGCCCGCTGGAGTACGACACCGCCCGCAGCACGGTCCCCTACGCGGGCAGCGGCGGCGTGGCGATCGACGGCCTGTTCAACAAGCTCGTCTTCGCCGCGCACCACACCGAGCGCAACATCGTGTTCTCGTCGCAGATCGGCGAGGGCGCGAAGATCATGTACAACCGCAACCCGCGCGACCGGGTCAGCAAGGTCGCGCCGTGGCTCACTGTCGACGGCGACCCGTACCCCGCGGTGGTCAACGGCCGCATCCTGTGGATCGTCGACGGCTACACAACGCTGGAGAACTACCCGTACGCCCAGCGCACCGCCCTCGGCGAGGCCACCACCGACTCCCTCGGCGGCGTCGTGCGCCAGGAGAACCGGACGATCAGCTACATCCGCAACTCGGTCAAGGCCACCGTCGACGCCTACGACGGCACCGTGTCCCTGTACTCGATCGACGACAAGGACCCGGTGCTCAAGGCGTGGCAGGGCGTGTTCCCCAACACGGTCAAGTCGGGCTCCGAGATCTCCAAGGAACTGCGCGAGCACTTCCGCTACCCGGAGGACCTGTTCAAGGTCCAGCGCGAGCTGCTCTCGAAGTACCACGTGTCCGACGCGGCGGAGTTCTTCTCGCAGAAGACGTTCTGGAATGTGCCGACCGACCCGACCGAGGACAACGCGGGCGCGGCAGGCGCCAAGCAGCCGCCGTACTACGTGCTCGCGCAGGTCGCGGGCCAGGAGCGGGCGACCTTCCAGATCACCAGCGCGCTGACCCTGCTGAACCGGCAGTTCCTCGCGTCCTGGGTCTCGGTGTCGTCGGACCCGGCGGACTACGGCAAGATCCGCGTGCTCAGACTGCCCACCACCGGAACGTCCCAAGTGGAGGGTCCGGGGCAGGTGCAGAACCGATTCCAGACCACACCGGAAGTCACCGAGAACCGAACCCTGTTCAACAACCCCAGTGTCCAAGTGCGCTTCGGCAATCTGCTGACGCTGCCAGTCGCGGGTGGACTGCTCTACGTCGAACCGATCTACATCCAGCGCACCGACGCCAACGCGTTCCCGCAACTCGCCCGCGTACTGGTGTCCTTCGGCAACAAGGTCGGGTTCGCACCCGCCATCGACGAAGCCCTCGACGAAGTGTTCGGTGCCGGAACCGGTGACACCGCGACGAAACCCGGCGAAAACGGGGCGGTCCCGCCGACCAGCACCACACCACCGACGACGAGCACGCCACCGCCCACCAGCGGCGGCACCTCATCGGAGATGGACCAGGCGGTACAGGCACTCAACGCCGCCATCGCGCACCTGCGCGATGCCCAGCGGACCGGTGACTTCGTCGAACAGGGCAAAGCCCTCGCCGAACTCGATGCCGCCACAAAGCGGTACGACGAGGCGAAAGCCAAGGCAGGCCAGACTTCCAGCCCGCCGTCCTCACCCGGCGCCTCCCCGTCGCCGACCCCACCCCCCAACGGCGGCGGGTGACCCCGGTCACCTCCTAGCCACCTGATTTGCACCTGCTCGCAGCCCCCGCGTAGAGTCATCTTTACCGACGCGGGGTGGAGCAGCTCGGTAGCTCGCTGGGCTCATAACCCAGAGGTCGCAGGTTCAAATCCTGTCCCCGCTACGAGACGAGGAGACCTGTGTCCACGGAATGCGTGGCCCCAGGTCTCTTCGGTTTTGTGGGGGGGCGGTGCCCCCCCGCCCCACCCGGCGGGCTTGCCCCCCGGACCCCCGGC
>NZ_JBQTHF010000069.1:0-10710 GCF_052390155.1 Actinokineospora sp.
GTGCTGCGCCGGGGGGGGGGCGGGGTGGGCCGCACCTCCCGCCACCCCCCCGCCGGCCCGGGCGCGGGGCCCGACGAACGCGCCGCCTGGCGCGAGTTCACCGCAGTCCTCGACCGCGTCCTGGGCACCGACCACTAGTGGTCACGCCCGGAGATCCACCGAGACCCCCGACGAATCTCCGGTCGCACCACTAGCCTGCCAAGGCTCCGCCGCGCCCTGGTGCGCCCGCGGCTCCGGTCGTGACACGATCGTGCCGTGACCACCGCGCTCATCTACCTCGTCATGATGGTGCTCGTCGCGGCTGTGGTGTTCCTGCTGGCCTCGGTGCTGTTCGGCCGCGGCGAGGAACTGCCCGCACTGCCACCCGGCGCCTCGCCCACCCGGCTGCCCCCGTCCGGCGTCACCGGCGACGACCTGGCGGCCGTGCGCTTCCAGCTCGTCCTGCGCGGCTACAAGATGACCGAGGTCGACTGGGTGTTGCAGCGCCTCGGCCACGAGCTGGACGACTTGCGCGCCCGCGTCGCCGAGTTGGAGGCCGCTCGGCAGACCCCCGCCGAAGGCCAGCGGTGATCGAGGTCACCGAGCGGGTCGACATCGCCGCGCCCGCCGAGACCACCTGGGCCGCGATCACCGACTGGGCCCGCCAGGGCGAGTGGATGCTGGGCACCACGGTCCGCGTCACGGCGGGCGACGGCCGCGCGGTCGGCTCCCGGCTGGCGGCGTTCACCGGCGCGGCCAGGATCGGCTTCACCGACACCATGGAGATCACCGCCTGGGCGCCGCCGCACCGCTGCGAGGTGCTGCACACCGGCAGGCTGGTCCGCGGCACCGGCCTGTTCGAGGTGGTGCCGCGCGGCGAGCGGTCGACCTTCGTCTGGCACGAACGGCTGGACCTGCCGCTGGGCGCGGTGGGCGCGCTCGGCTGGCGGGTCGTCGGCCCCGGATTCCGCTACGGCGTCCGGCGCTCGCTGCGCAAGTTCGCGGAGTTCGCCGAGGGGTACCGCGCCACATGAGCGAACTTGCGAGCGAATCACTGTCACAGGGCGTCCGCGAGCGGCATCGCGGAGCCTGCGAGGGGATGCCATGAGCGAGCTTGCGAGCGAGTCGGTGTCACAGGGCGCCGACGACCGGGTGCGCTGTCCGTGGGGCGACGGCACCCCCGACTACGCGGCGTACCACGACGACGAGTGGGGTGTGCCGCTGCGCGGGCAGACCGAACTCTACGAGCGGGTCAGCCTGGAGGCGTTCCAGTCCGGCCTGTCCTGGATCACCATCCTGCGCAAGCGGGAAGGCTTCCGCGCGGCGTTCGCGGGCTTCGATCCCGCGCGGGTCGCCGGGTTCGGCGACGCCGACGTGGCCCGGCTGATGGCCGACGCGTCGATCGTGCGCAACCGGGCCAAGATCGTGGCCACCATCGGCAACGCCCGCGCCATCCTCGACCTCGACCGCCCGCTGGACGACCTGCTCTGGTCCTTCGCCCCGACCGGCGACCGCCCCCGCCCCGCGACCCTGGCCGACGTGCCCGCCGTGACGCCCGAATCCACGGCGATGGCCAAGGAACTCAAGCGTCGCGGCTTCGCGTTCGTCGGCCCGACCACCTGCTACGCGCTCATGCAGGCCACCGGCATGGTCGACGACCACATCGCGACCTGCTGGCGGGCCGAAGTCAGCGGCCGGTGAAGTTCGGCTCCCGCTTGGCGACGAATGCCTCAACCGCCTCCAGGTGATCACTGGTCGCACCCGCCTCGGCCTGGGTGCGGCCCTCGACGGCCAGGCCCTCGGTCAGTGAGCCGCCCGCCGAGGCCAGCATGGCCTCCTTGATCTTGGCGTACGCCGAGGTCGGCCCGGCGGCGAGCCGCGCGGCGAGTGCCTGCGCGGTCGTCAGCACGGCCGCGGTCGGCACCACCTGGGTGACCATGCCGATCCGCAGCGCCTCCTCCGCGCCGACCGGCTTGGCCAGCAGCATCAGCTCCATCGCCCGGCCGTAGCCGATCAGCCGCGGCAGCGTCCACGCCGCGCCCGAGTCCGCGGTGAGGCCGACGCTCGCGAACGCCATCAGGAACTTCGCGGTGTCCGCGGCGATCCGCAGGTCGCAGGCGTAGGCGAAGGACGCGCCCGCGCCTGCCGCCATGCCGTTCACCGCGGCGATGATCGGCTTCGGCAGCCCGGTGATCGCGGTCACGATCGGGTTGTAGTGCTTCTCGACCGTGCTCAGCGGCGCGGGATCGCCCGCGCGCAGCAGCCCCACGTGCTCCTTGAGGTCCTGGCCCGCGCAGAACGCCTTGCCCGCGCCGGTCAGCACGACCGCGCGCACCGCGTCGTCGGACGCCGCCGCCTCCAGTGCGGCCAGCAGCTCCTCCTTGAGCCGCACGGTCAGCGAGTTGAACGCGTCCGGCCGGTTCAGGGTCAGCGTGCGCACCCCGTCGCGGTCCTCGGTCACCAGCGGCGTCTCGGTCGACACGGGTTCCTGCCTTCCCTCACTGGGCTATGCGGTGGATCTCTGCTTACCACCTCGGCTGAGGCATTCGTCCAGGAACTCGGTCACAGCGGGCGCCAGTCGCGCGGTGTGCCGGTCGAAGAACTCGCCCGCGGCGGTGCCCGGCCAGTCGGCGGGCAGCAACTGCGGGGGCAGGCCGGGGTCGCGGAACAGGAACTTCCGCCACGCGTGCAGCATCCGCTGCGAGGCCGCGAACGCGTCGGCGGGCACCGAACCGTCCACAGCGGACACCACCGGCGCCCACCGTCGCACGAATCCGGCGTACTCGGCGCCGAGCCCGTCGAGGTCCCAGGCGCGCGCCGCCAGCTCCGCGTCCGACCCGTCGTGCGCGCCGTGGAACAGCCGCGCGGGCACCTCCTCGGCGGCCAGCACGTCGGCCAGCTCCGTCGACGGCCGGGGCGCCACCCAGGTGGCCGGGCCGAGCGGGCCGTAGCCGAGCAGGCGCAGGGACGACGCGAGCCGGTCGCGCGGGCCGCGTCCGGGCAGTTCCGCCAGCACCACCACATGCCAGTGACCGTCCCAAGTGGACGGACCGGTGCGGTAGATCCGGGCGCCCGCCTCGTCCAGGCGCCGCTCCGCGCGGTGGGTCAGCGCGTAGCCGGGGCCGTCGGCCAACCGCACCGGGGAGAGCCAGCCCTGACGGACCATTCTGGACACCGCGGTTCGGATCGCGGGCGCGCCGAAGTCCAGCGGCTCCAGCAGTCGGACCAGCGCGGCGATGGTGGCCGAGCCGCCCCGCTGGCGCAGGTAGCCGCCGTAGACGTCGAAGAGGGCGGATCGGGCGCGCACGACGGCTGAGTCTGTCAGTCCGCACCCGGACCGCGCCACCTATCGTGGCCGGTCACGCGACACGCGATGATCGGTTCGATTTCACCGCCGCGACTCCGATAGGGGAGAATGTCGGCGACTCGGCCGATTCACCTCGGCCGGGTGGGCAGGCTATGACGGAGGGAGCACGCTATGGCGGCCATGAAGCCCCGGACCGGAGACGGTCCCCTCGAAGTGACGAAGGAGGGCCGGGGCATCGTGATGCGCGTCCCGCTGGAGGGCGGTGGACGCCTCGTCGTCGAGATGACGCCGGAGGAGGCCGGCAACCTGGGCGACGCGCTCAAGTCCGCCGCGGGCTGACCGGCCCGCAGTTTCTCCCCATCCCCCAGGGCCTCGGCCTCACCCTTCCCCACCACGGAGGATCGCTTGTCCACGCCGGTGCCCGCTCTGCCGACGACGCTGCCCACGGTGGAGGTGTCCGCTGGTCAGCGCAAGGGCATCCCGCTTGTCGTGCTCAGCCGCACCCCGCAGGACGCGGGCCCGCCGCTGCTCGGGCCCGGCGGCGCCGCGCTGAGCACGGACTGGGCCGACGCCGTGTCGCTCACCGGCAAGGCGGGGGAGACCCAGTCCGGTCCGGTCGGTTCGGGTGTCGGGTGGGTCGTGGGCATCGGCGAGGGCACCGAGGAGCACTGGCGCGCCGCGGGTGCCGGGCTGGTCCGCGCCGTGGAGACCGGGCTGGCCGCGGACGCCGAGGCGGACCGCCCGGTCGAGCGCACCATCCAGGTCGAGCTGCCGCCGGACGCGGGGCCCGCCGAGGTCGGCCGGTTCGTCCGCGGCCTGCTGCTCGGCGGCTACCGGTTCAAGGTCACCGCCGAGGAGGCCAAGCCGCGGGTGCGCACGGTGCGGCTCGTGGTGTCCGAAGCGGACCGTCGCGAAGGGATCGAGCAGGCCGTGCGCCGGGCGGCCGCGATGGCCGCCGCCACCGCTTTCGCCCGCGATCTGGCCAACACCCCGTCCAACGTCAAGGACCCGGCCTGGTTGGCGCGAACGGGCGCCAAGGTCGCGGCCAAAGTGCCCGGACTGGACGCCCAGGTCCGCGACGAGCACTGGCTCGCCAAGCACGGGTTCGGCGGCGTGCTCGCGGTCGGCGGCGGGTCCGACCGGCCGCCCCGGTTACTCGAACTGGCCTGGCGCCCCGCGGGGGTGACCGGACCGCACCTGGTGCTGGTCGGCAAGGGCATCACCTTCGACACCGGCGGCATCTCGATCAAGCCCGCCGACGGCATGCACCTCATGCGCACGGACATGGCGGGCGGTGCCGCGGTGATCGCGGCGATGGTCGCCATCGCCAAGCTGGCGCTGCCGGTGCGGGTCACCGGGCTCGTCCCGTGCGCGGAGAACCACCTCTCCGGGTCCGCCTACCGCCCCGGTGACGTGATCCGGCACTACGGCGGCCGCACCACCGAGGTCGTCAACACCGACGCCGAGGGCCGCATCGTGCTGGCCGACGCGATGGCTTACGCGGGTGCCGAACTGGCGCCCGACCTGCTGGTCGACGTGGCCACGCTGACCGGCGCGATGAAGGTGAGCCTCGGCCTGCGCATCGGCGGCCTGTTCGCCACCGACGACGCCCTCGCCGAGCGCGTGGCCGCCGCGGGCGAGCGGGTCGGCGAGGCGTGGTGGCGCATGCCGCTGCTCGACGAGTACGCCGCGGACGTGGCCAGCGACGTCGCCGACGTCCGCCAGTGTCCGCCCGGGCCCGGCGGCATCACCGCCGCCCTGTTCCTGCGCGAGTTCAGCGGCGGCATCCCGTGGGCACACCTGGACATCGCGGGGCCCGCCCGAGCCGACAAGCCCTACGACGACGTGGCCCCCGGCGCGACCGGGTTCGCCGCGTGCACCCTGGTGGAGCTGGCCGACTCGTACGCGTCCTGACCGAACACCCGGTCCAGCACCGCGAACTTCGCGATGAACACAGGCAGTCCACTGAGGACATAGGTGACGTTGAGCACCAGTGTGCGCAGGCCGCGGTCGGCGATCAGCGGGCCGAACAGCCAGTCGACGATCGTGGTCAGCGCGACGGACACCACCCCGCCGAGCACCGTGACCACCAGGTAGCCCGTGAGCTGCCGGGTGAGCTGCGGAATGCCCCGCTGCCCCCACGCCCACCAGCGGATCAGCACGAAGTGCGGCACCGCGCCCGCGGCGAAGGCCACCGCGCTCGCCGTCATCGCGGCCATCCCCGCCGCCGAGTAGAGGGCGTAGAGCACGAGCTGGCTGATCCCCGTCGCCACCAGCGACGCGACGGTGTAGCGGGAGAACCGCACCTTGCTCCCCGCGACCCACTGCGCCATCCTGCGCAGCGCTCGACCGTCCACTTCGGTGCTCTCCACACCGCCACAATAGGTGGCCGCCGCTGATTGAGTTCTCAGGCTGCCCGGTGCCCCAGCACCGCCCGGTAGACCGCGACCGTCCGCTCGGCCACCGACGCCCAGGAGAAGTCGCGTTCGGCCCGCACCCGGCCCGCCGCGCCCATCGCCGCCGCGCGCGCGGGGTCGGCGAGCAGGCGGTTGACGGCGTCGGCGAGCCCGGCGCGGAAGGCCGCGGTGTCCGCCTCGTCGTAGGGCACCAGCAGGCCGGTCACACCGTCGGTCACCACCTCGGGGATGCCGCCCACGGCCGAGGCCACGACCGCCGTGCCGCACGCCATCGCCTCCAGGTTCACGATGCCCAGCGGCTCGTACACCGACGGGCACACGAACACCGCGGCGTGGCTCAGGAACTGCCGCAGGTCGGTCGACGGCAGCATCTCCCGGACCCAGAACACGCCCGCCCGCGCCGCCGCCAGCTCCGCCACCGCCGCGCGGGTCTCCTCGGCGATCTCCGGCGTGTCCGGCGCGCCCGCGCACAGCACGACCTGCGCGTCCGGGTGGACGCGGTGCGCGGCGGCGACCAGGTGCCCGACGCCCTTCTGCCGGGTGATCCGCCCGACGAACAGCACGATCGGCCGCTCGGGGTCGATCCCGAACCGGCGCAGCGCGTCGAACTCGGTCACCGGGTGGTAGGTGGCCGCGTCGATGCCGTTGCGCACCACGTGCACCCGGGCCGGGTCGAGCTCGGGATAGCAGTCGAGCACGTCGGCGCGCATGCCCTCGCTCACCGCGATGATCGCGTCCGCCGCCGCGTAGGCCGTGCGCTCGACCCAGCACGACAGCCGGTAGCCGCCGCCGAGCTGCTCGGCCTTCCACGGCCTGCGCGGCTCCAGCGAGTGCGCGGTGACCACGTGCGGGACGCCGTGCAGCACGCCGGACAGGTGGCCCGCGAGGTTCGCGTACCAGGTGTGCGAGTGCGCGAGGTCGACCCCGGCGGTGGCCGCGGTGATCGACAGGTCGGCCGAGAGGGTGCGCAGCGCGGCGTTCGCGTGCGCCAGGGCCGGGTCCGGTTGGTGCGCCACGGCGTCGGCGCGGGGCTCGCCGAAGCAGTGCACGTCCACGTCGACCAGCGCGCGCAGCGACCGCACCAGGAACTCGACGTGCACCCCCGCGCCGCCGTAGACCTCCGGCGGGTACTCCCGTGTCAGCAGTCCGATCCGCACGCGGCCACCGTAGTCGGCCGCGCCCGGTGGAACGCACTGCGGCGCACGGGTTAACGGCACGCCAACGAAAACGCCCGAGGTCGGGTCAGATGTGGCCGACGTCGCACCGGGACGGCTAGGGTCAGACCGTGAAGGGCCAGCCGCGCGTACTCGGGATCGTGTTGGCCGGCGGCGAAGGCAAGCGGCTCTGGCCCCTGACCGCCGACCGCGCCAAGCCTGCCGTGCCCTTCGGGGGCAACTACCGCCTGGTCGACTTCGTCCTGTCGAACCTGGTCAACAGCGGCTTCCACCAGCTCTGCGTGCTGACGCAGTACAAGTCGCACTCGCTCGACCGGCACATCTCCACCACGTGGCGGCTCTCCAGCGTGCTCGGCCAGTACATCACCCCGGTCCCGGCGCAGCAGCGGCTCGGCCCGCGCTGGTACACCGGCAGCGCCGACGCCATCTACCAGTCGCTCAACCTGGTCTACGACGAGCGGCCCGACCACATCGCGGTGTTCGGCGCCGACCACGTCTACCGGATGGACCCGGCGCAGATGCTGGCCCAACACATCGACTCCGGCGCGGGCGTCACCGTCGCGGGCATCCGGGTGCCGCGCGCCGAGGCCCGCGCGTTCGGCTGCATCGACGCCGACGCCGACGGCCGGATCACCCGGTTCCTGGAGAAGCCCGCCGAGCCGCCGTCTGTCGCCGACGACCCGGAGGTCACCTTCGCCTCCATGGGCAACTACCTCTTCTCCACCCGAACCCTGCTCGAAGCGCTGCGCGCGGACTCGGCCAACCGCGACTCCCTGCACGACATGGGCGGCGACATCATCCCGATGCTGGTCGACGCGGGTTCGGCGCACGTCTACGACTTCGACGACAACGACGTCCCCGGCGCCACCGAGCGCGACCGCGGCTACTGGCGCGACGTGGGCACCCTCGACGCCTACTACGACGCGCACATGGACCTGGTGTCCGTGCACCCGGTCTTCAACCTCTACAACCAGCAGTGGCCCATCCGCACGGCCACCCCGCCGCTGCCGCCTGCCAAGTTCGTCAACGGCGGCTCCGCTATGGAGTCCGTTGTCGGCCCAGGCTCGATCATCTCCGGCGCCACGGTGATCGACTCGGTGATCAGCTCCGACGTCGTCATCGAGGACGGTGCCGTGGTGGAGGGCAGCGTGCTGTTGCCGGGGGTGCGCGTCAGCAAGAACGCCACCGTGCGCCGCGCCATCCTGGACAAGAACGTGAGCGTCGCCGACGGCGTCCGCATCGGCGTCGACCCGGAGCTGGACCGCGCGCAGTACACCGTGAGCGCGGGCAACGTCGTCGTGCTCGGCAAGGGCGCTCGCGCCGAATAGCCCCACAGGGCCGCCGCGCCGGAGTACCGTCCAATTCATGGACGAACCCGGTCCGCCTTCGCCTGGTGACCCGTACTCCGCTGTCTGGCGGATGACGCCGGTCGGCGACGCGGCGGGCCACGGCCGCCAGTCGCGCCCGATCGCGGGCATCGTCGCCGGGCTGGTGGTGTTCAGCCCGTTCGGGCTGATCGTGGGCATCCTGCTGGGCTGGTGGTTCTCCGACACCGCGCTGGTCGAGTGGGCGCTCATCGTCACCCTGTTCGGCCTGATCGCGGCGGGCTCCGTCGGCTTCTTCGTGGCCAACGACGAGTCGTAGCTCAGCCGACTTTCGCGGCGACCAGCAGTCCGTCGCCGATCGGCAGCAGCAGCGGCACCAGCCGGTCGTCCTCGCGCACCGCCCGCGCCACCTCGCGCAGCCCCACCGTCTCCGCGTCGCGGCGGGCGGGGTTGGCCACCCTGCCCTGCCACAGCACGTTGTCGAACGCCAGCACCCCACCTGGGCGCAGCAGCCGCACGCCCTGCTCGTGGTAGCCCGGGTACTCCGGCTTCGCGGCGTCGACGAACAGCAGGTCGTAGCCGCCGTCGGTGAGCCTGGGCAGCACGTCGAGGGCGCGGCCCATGATCAGCCGGGTGCGGCCGGGAGCGACCCCCGCCTCGCTGAACGTGCGTTTGGCGACCGCCTGGAGTTCTGGCTCGATGTCGATGGAGGTCAGTACGCCGTCCGGCGCCATGCCCCGCAACAGGTAGAGCCCGCTCACCCCGGCGCCGGTGCCGATCTCGACGACGGCCTTCGCGCGCACGGCCGCGGCCAGGAACCGCAGCGCCGCACCGCAGGCCGGGCCGATCGGCGCGCAGCCCATCGCCACGCCGCGGGCCCGCGCCGAAGCGAGCGAGTCGTCCTCGGTGAGGTAGCCCTCGACGTACTCGCTGAGCTCCGCCGACTCCACGGCAGGCGATTCCGGTCCCACGGGAACGCAGATTAGCGGCGGAAGTCCCGAAATCGGGTGAACCTGACCGGAAGGTCACGCCCGCCGTTTTTCTCAGGCTCGTCTCAGCCGGTTCTCACGGTCGCCACATGGGAGTACTCCATTGTGGTGGACATGGCGGGGAAGCAGTCGAAAGCGGGGAACATGGTGGGCAGTGTGCGCGTTGACCAGGTGAGTGGGCCGGACGGTCTCCAGGAGGTGCGTATCCCCACGATGCAGACGCAGTCGATGCCCGCGGTCGAACCGCGCCCAGTCGACTTGGACGCCGCGGCGTGGACGCCGCCGTCCTGGGACGAGGTCGTGCGCGAACACGCCGACCGGGTCTACCGCCTCGCCTACCGCCTCACCGGCAACACGCACGACGCCGAGGATCTGACCCAGGAGACCTTCATCCGGGTCTTCCGCTCGCTCGCCTCCTACAAGCCCGGCACGTTCGAGGGCTGGCTGCACCGCATCACCACCAACCTCTTCCTCGACATGGCGCGCCGCCGCTCGCGGCTACGCATGGAGGGCCTGCCCGAGGACACCGACCGGCTCGCGGGCGACGACCCGAGCCCGGAGCAGGTCTACGCCGAGACCCACCTCGACCCCGACCTGCAGGAAGCGCTCGACGAGCTGCCGCCGGAGTTCCGCGCCGCCGTGGTGCTGTGTGATGTCGAGGGGCTCTCGTACGAGGAGATCGGTGCGACCCTCGGGGTGAAGCTGGGTACTGTGCGCAGCAGGATCCACCGGGGCCGCCAGGCCCTGCGGGCGTCGCTGGAGCGCCGCCGCGCGCTTGCCGAGGGGGCCGCGTCATGACCGGGTACCCCGGGGAGGCGGCATCATGACCTCCGAGCGTGGCTGGGGGTTGTCCGAGCAGCACCTGATGCCCGACGCCGTGGTCGCGTTCGTCGACGGCGAACTGTCCCGCACGGCCAACGAGCGGGCCACCTCGCACGCGGCCACCTGCCTGTGGTGCGCGGCCGAGATCACCGCCCAGCGCCAGGCACGGACGGCCGTGCGCACGGCCGACGCGCCGTCGATGCCCGCCGGTCTGCTCGCGTCGCTGCGCGCCATCCCGCACGAAGTCGAACTCCCCGCCACCCCCGACGGCCTCGCCGTCACCGCGGACGGCCAACTCGTTGCCGTGCAGCGGCCCGACCGCGTCCCGTCGACCGGGTTCGGTTCGAGCAGCCCGCTGGGTGCCTCCGCCAAGCTCGGCGAGGGCCGTTCGGTGCTCGGCAAGCGCGGCAGCCGGGGTGCGGGCGTGGTCGTGTCGGGTCTGGTGCTCGGGGCGTTGGCGCTGGTCAACACCAGCGGTGCCGGTCCGGCGCCGGAGGGCGCCGAGTCGCCCGCGCCCGCTGTCGGCGGCGACGTCGAGCCGGTCGGTTTCGTGGGGACGCGGGTGTCCACCCCGTTCCCGGCGCCGAGCTTCGGCTTGCTCATCGCCCGCTGAGTCGCTTTCCCGAGTCGTGTCCTGAGGTGGGCGTGGCGGCGTGCACGCCCACATCAAAGTCCACCCCGCCTCCAGGACCTCGA
>NZ_JBQTHF010000070.1:0-47185 GCF_052390155.1 Actinokineospora sp.
GTCGGGGTGGGGGGCCGGGGGGCGGGCGGGGGGCGGGGCCGGGCCCCCGGGGTGGGTGGGCCGCTCGCCGCGCAACCGCGGGGGGCGGCGTGCGCCCAGCCCCACCGCGACCCTCGACGCATGTCTAGCGGGACGGATCGCGGACGGCGCCGGTGGACGCGTCCGTGGCCATCCGGGCATACGCGCGCAGCGCGGCCGTCACCGGGCGCACCCGGTCGACCGGCTGCCACGGCCGCTCACCGGCGTCCATCTTCGCCCGGCGCTCGGCCAGGATCTCCTGGCTCACCAACAGTTCCATCGTGCGCTCGTGCACGTCGATGCGGATCTGGTCGCCGTCGTGGACCAGGCCGATGGTGCCGCCGCCCGCGGCCTCCGGGGAGACGTGCCCGATGGCCAGCCCCGACGACCCGCCGGAGAACCGGCCGTCGGTGACCAGCGCGCACTTCTTGCCAAGGCCCGAGCCCTTGAGGAACGCCGTCGGGTGCAGCATCTCCTGCATGCCGGGGCCGCCCGCGGGCCCCTCGTAGCGCACCACGAGCACGTCGCCCGGCTGGATCTGCTTGCCCAGGATGACCGACACGGCCTGCTCCTGGCTCTCCACCACGCGCGCCGGGCCCTGGAAGGTGAACAGGTCCTCCTCGATGCCCGCGGACTTGATCACCGCACCCGCCTCGGCCAGATTCCCGTACAGCACGGCCAATCCGCCGTCGACGGTGTGGGCGTTGGCGACGTCGTGGATGCAGCCCGTCGCCGCGTCGGTGTCCAATGAGGACCATCGGTTCGAGGTGGAGAACGCCTGCGTGGTGCGGACTCCGCCCGGCGCGGCGTGGAACAGCTCGACCGCGGCCGCCGACGGTGCCTCGGCGCGAATGTCCCATTCGGACAGCCACTGCGCCAGCGACGGACTGTGTACCGAGTGCACGTCGGTGTTGAGCAGCCCACCCCGGTACAGCTCGCCCAGGATGGCGGGGATTCCGCCCGCGCGGTGCACGTCTTCCATGTGGTAGTCGGAGTTCGGCGACACCTTGGCCAGGCACGGGACCCGCCGGGAGATGGCGTCGATGTCGGCCAGGGTGAAGTCGATCTCGCCTTCCCGTGCGGCGGCGAGGATGTGCAGCACCGTGTTGGTGGACCCGCCCATCGCCATGTCCAGCGCCATCGCGTTCTCGAACGCCTTGCGGTTGGCGATCGAGCGCGGCAGCGCGGACTCGTCGTCGTTCTCGTACCAGCGGCGGCACAGCTCCACGACCGTCGTGCCCGCGCGGGTGAACAGGTCGCGTCGCGCGGTGTGCGTGGCCAGCGTGGAACCGTTGCCGGGCAAGGCGAGGCCGAGTGCCTCGGTGAGGCAGTTCATCGAGTTCGCGGTGAACATGCCC
This sequence comes from Actinokineospora sp., assembly GCF_052390155.1. NCBI lineage: Bacteria > Bacillati > Actinomycetota > Actinomycetes > Pseudonocardiales > Pseudonocardiaceae > Actinokineospora > Actinokineospora sp. The sequence continues at coordinate 1,377 of NZ_JBQTHF010000070.1, forward strand.
GAGCACGAACCGCAGGTGGGGCAGGCGGACCGTTCGACCTCGGTGAGCCCCTCGTCGTCCACCTCCGGGCTGGCCGACGCCGAGATCGCGGTGATCAGGTCGGTCGGCGCCTGCGCGACTCCGCCGACGACGACCGCCTTGCCCGCCTCCATCGGTCCACCCGAGACGAACACGACCGGGACGTTGAGCCGCAGCGCCGCGTTGAGCATGCCGGGGGTGATCTTGTCGCAGTTGGAGATGCAGACCAGCGCGTCGGCCTGGTGGGCGTTGACCATGTACTCGACCGCGTCGGCGATGATCTCCCGCGAGGGCAGCGAATAGAGCATCCCGCTGTGGCCCATCGCGATGCCGTCGTCCACGGCGATCGTGTGGAACTCCCTGGGCACCCCGCCCGCCACGCGGATCGCGTCGGCCACGATGTCGCCGAGGTCGCGCAGGTGCACGTGGCCGGGCACGAACTGGGTGTAGGAGTTGGCGATCGCCACGATGGGCTTGCCGAAGTCCGAGTCGGTCATGCCGGTGGCGCGCCAGAGCGCGCGGGCTCCGGCGGCGTTGCGGCCGTGGGTCGTGGTGCGGGAGCGCAGCGCGGGCACGGCTCCTCCAATGTCGTTCTCGTATCGCGAATCTGGCGGCTGCGACGCCGGGTGGGCGCCGGACAAGCGGGGAGCGGTGCCCGCCAGGCTACTCCGCCGCGGGGGCCTCGTCCTCGGTAGGCGCCGCGGTGGGGTCGTCCAGTCGACCGCCGCTGACCAGCGCCAGCGCGGGCAGGTGGCGCACCCGCACGGACGGCAGCGCGACCTCGGTGTCGTCGTCGAGCACCGCGCGCACGCCCGCGCGCTTGGTCAACCGCAGGCTCTTGAGCGCGGACCACGGCAACGCGCGGCTGGTGAACACCTGGCGCACCCGGAGGCCGTCGGCGTCGGCGGTGGTGCGCACCCGCAGCACCCACACCACGGCCGCGAGTGGCACGAGGTAGATCGCCGCCAGCCCCGGCGCGGCGAACGCCACCGGCGTCGCGCCGACCGCGAACAGCAGCGCGGCGAGCGCCGCGATGGCCGGAATTCGGAACACGAGTCGGGACGGAACCTGGTGCTCTGACACCCTTAGATGGTGCACCCCGGCGGCATCGGCCCGGCGCCCGGGGCCGCCGACGGTGTCCACTATCCGGGAACGCCGTCCCGCAGAGTTGACGCTCTACCCCGAACGCACTAACGTCAGCCGCGTGCCCGCACACCTGATTCTCGTACTTCCCACGCGCGTTCGACGCTGACGGAAGACTCGCCAGCAATCGAACGCGCGACCCTCGTACGGCCTTTGTCGGTCGGCGGGGGTTTTTTCGTGCCCAGGGCTCAAATTCCGAACCCCGACACCCAGTCCACGAGACACCCACGAGGCAGAACCGATGACCAGCGCAACATCGCGGCCGACCACGGCCGCAGCGAACTCTGGGCAGGCGTCTGCGGCTGTGACCGCACAGCCTGGCCGCCCCAAGCCGACCCCGCCGTCCGGCATTCCCGTCCGGGTGACCGGTGCGCAGTCGCTCGTCCGGTCGCTGGAGGCGGTAGGCGTCGAGGTGGTCTTCGGCATTCCCGGCGGCACCATCCTGCCCGCCTACGACCCGCTGCTCGACTCGACCAAGCTGCGCCACGTGCTGGTGCGCCACGAGCAGGGCGCGGGCCACGCCGCCACCGGATACGCGCAGGCCACCGGCAAGGTCGGCGTGTGCATGGCCACCTCCGGCCCGGGCGCGACCAACCTGGTCACCCCGCTCGCCGACGCCAACATGGACTCGGTGCCCGTCGTCGCCATCACCGGCCAGCAGAGCCGCGCGCTGATCGGCACCGACGCGTTCCAGGAAGCCGACATCTGCGGCATCACGCTGCCGATCACCAAGCACAACTTCCTGGTCATCGACGCGGTCGACATCCCGCGCACGATCGCCGAGGCGTTCCACCTCGCCAAGACCGGCCGCCCCGGCCCGGTGCTCGTCGACATCCCCAAGGACGTCCTGCAGGAGATGACGTCGTTCTCCTGGCCGCCCGAGCTGCGGCTGCCCGGCTACCGGCCGACCACGCGCCCGCACGGCAAGCAGGTTCGCGAGGCCGCGAAGCTGATCTGCGCGGCCAAGCGGCCCGTGCTTTACGTCGGCGGCGGCGTCATCAAGGCGCACGCCTCGGCCGAGCTGCGCGAACTGGCCGAGCTGACCGGCATCCCGGTCGTCACCACGCTGATGGCGCGCGGCGCGTTTCCCGACTCGCACCCGCAGCACCTGGGCATGCCCGGCATGCACGGCACCGTGCCCGCCGTCGGCGCGATGCAGCGCGCCGACCTGCTGGTCGCCCTCGGCGCCCGGTTCGACGACCGGGTCACCGGCCAGCTCAGCTCGTTCGCGCCCGACGCGGCCATCGTGCACGCCGACATCGACCCGGCCGAGATATCCAAGAACCGCCGCGCGGACGTGCCGATCGTGGGCGACTGCAAGGAGATCCTGGTCGAACTGATCGCCGCGGTGCGGACCGAGCGCGCTCAGGGGGTCGCCGACCTCAAGCCGTGGTGGGCCACCCTCGACACCTGGCGCGAGACGTTCCCGCTGGGCTACGAGTGGCCGTCGGACGGGACGCTGGCGCCGCAGTACGTGATCGAGCGCATCGGCGCCATCGCGGGCCCCGACGCCATCTACACCGCGGGCGTCGGCCAGCACCAGATGTGGGCCGCGCAGCACATCCGCTACGAGAAGCCGGGCACCTGGCTCAACTCCGGCGGCCTCGGCACCATGGGCTACGCCGTGCCCGCCGCGATGGGCGCCAAGTTCGGCAAGCCCGACACCGTCGTCTGGGCCATCGACGGCGACGGCTGTTTCCAGATGACGAACCAGGAACTGGCCACCTGTGCCATCGAGGGCGCGCCCATCAAGGTCGCGGTCATCAACAACGGCAACCTCGGCATGGTCCGCCAGTGGCAGAACCTGTTCTACTCGGGCCGCTACTCCCAGACCGACCTTGGTACGCACAAGCACCGCATCCCCGACTTCACCCTGCTCGCCGAGGCGCTGGGCTGCGCGGGATTGCGCTGCGAGACCAGGGAAGACGTCGACTCGACCATCCACCGCGCCATGGAGATCAACGACCGCCCGGTCGTCGTGGACTTCGTGGTGGGCAAGGACGCCCAGGTGTGGCCGATGGTCGCGGCGGGCACGGGCAACGACCACATCATGGCCGCGCGCGGCATCCGCCCGCTGTTCGACGAGGAATGATCATGAGCAAACACACGCTGAGCGTGCTGGTCGAGAACAAGCCGGGTGTGCTGGCCCGCGTCGCCGGGCTGTTCTCCCGGCGCAGCTTCAACATCGAGTCCCTCGCCGTCGGCCCGACGGAGAACCCGGACGTGTCCAGGATGACGATCGTGGTCGCCGTGGACGAGTTGCCGCTGGAGCAGGTCACCAAGCAGCTCAACAAGCTCATCAACGTCATCAAGATCGTCGAGCTGGACCCGGCGATCGCGGTGCAGCGCGAACTGCTGCTGGTCAAGGTGCGCGCCGACGCCACCGTGCGCAGCCAGGTGCTGGAGACGGTGCAACTGTTCCGCGCCAAGGTGGTCGACGTCTCGCCGGAGGCGCTGACCATCGAGGCCACCGGCACCGCGGACAAGATCGAGGCGCTGCTGCGGATGCTGGAGCCCTTCGGCGTGCGCGAGATGGTGCAGTCCGGCATGGTCGCCATCGGCCGCGGACCCCGCTCCATCACCGCGACGGCAGTTCGTTAACCCACAGTTTCCGAGGAAGGAAGTACAGAGCACCATGTCCGTCGAGATCTTCTACGACGCCGACGCCGACCTGAGCATCATCCAGGGACGCAAGGTGGCGGTCATCGGTTACGGCAGCCAGGGCCACGCGCACGCGCTGAGCCTGCGCGATTCCGGTGTGGACGTCCGAATAGGACTCCCGGAGGGCTCCAAGTCCCGCGCCAAGGCCGAGGAGCAGGGCCTGCGCGTGCTCACCCCGGCGGCGGCGTCGGCGGAGGCCGACCTGATCATGCTGCTCGCGCCGGACACCAAGCAGCGCTTCATCTACACCGACGACATCGAGCCGAACCTCGCCGACGGCGACGCGCTGTTCTTCGGGCACGGCTTCAACATCCGCTACGACCTGATCAAGCCGCCCGCGAACATCGACGTCGCCATGGTCGCCCCCAAGGGACCCGGCCACCTCGTGCGCCGCCAGTTCGTCGACGGCAAGGGCGTGCCCGCGCTCATCGCCGTCGAGCAGGACGCCACCGGCGGCGCCCAGGCGCTCGCGCTGTCCTACGCGGCGGCCATCGGCGGCGCCCGCGCCGGGGTCATCAAGACCACGTTCACCGAGGAGACCGAGACCGACCTGTTCGGCGAGCAGGCCGTGCTCTGCGGCGGCGCGTCCGCGTTGGTGCAGACCGGTTTCGAGGTGCTGACCGAGGCGGGCTACGCCCCGGAGATCGCCTACTTCGAGGTGCTGCACGAGCTCAAGCTCATCGTCGACCTGATGTACGAGGGCGGCATCGCGCGGCAGCGCTACTCGGTGTCCGACACCGCCGAGTACGGCGACCTCACCCGCGGCCCGCGCGTCATCACGCCCGCGGTCAAGGCGGAGATGCAGAAGATCCTCGGCGAGATCCAGGACGGCACGTTCGCCCGCGAATGGGTCGCCGAGGACGAGAACGGCCGCCAGAACTACCGCAGGCTCCAGGAAGAGGGCGCGAAGCACCCGATCGAGGAGACCGGCAAGAAGCTGCGCGGCCTGATGTCGTGGGTCGACCGGCCGATCACCGAGACGGCCTGAGACTTGTCCGATAGGGGTGGCCCGTGGCGTTCGCCGCCGCGGGCCACTCCGCCGTGCGGCTCAGAAGTCCGGCCTGGTGCGCAGCGTGATGAGCGCCTCCGGGGCGAGGTCCGGGGCGAACGAATAGCCCGGAAACCCGCCCCACGCAACGGATTCCCGCAGGTACCCGACCAGCGTCACCCCGGGTCTGCCCGCGACGCCGTGCAGCACCGGGTCGGCGACGGCGTCGGGCAGGTCGATGTCGTGCGTGGCGCCGCTGATGTTCGCCTTGTGCAGTTCGTCCGGCGCCAGCGCGAACGCGAAGTGGGCCGGGTCCGCACACTGCTCCCACTCGTAGCCGAGGTAGTAGGCGTTGCCCAGGCACAGCGGGTCGGGGAACTCCGGGCCCGGCGGCATCGACCGCGGCGCGGGCTGCTGGTGGTAGGTCAGGTACAGGGCCGGGCAGTCGCCCGCGAACCACACCTCGCCCACCCGACGCAGACACGCCTCCAGCGCCGCGGGCAACGCCCCGATCTTGTCCACGAGCAGGTCGACCAGGGTGTCGTCCGCGTCGGTCGGCGGCTGATGCGCGGCGACGAGGCGGTCGGCGGACACCCAGCCCAGTTCGGGCAGCGCCGCCGCGATCCGCGCCACATGCTGCGCGACCCGGATCATCGTCTCGTCCGCCACCGCGCCCGCGTCCTCGGCGAGGTGGCCGGGAATGGGGCCGAGCGCACGCAGGTCGTCCCAGACGGCCTCGTGCTCGCCGCGCAGATAGCGCAGGTAATACGAACTCACGACCCATACGCTACGCAGCGCGATCGTTCGACGGCCGTAGCGACACGGTGCGTGTGTCGTCGCCGGTAGCCTGCGGTATACCTGGTCGTCGAAATATCGGACACGCAAGGAGACGTGATGGAAAGCGCCCCCATCTACGACGACAAGGCCGAGGTTCGTGGCAACCTCGACCTGACCAAGGCCGAGTGGCAGCGCGCCGCCGAGCCCGACGCCGACCCCGACGGCGAGTACGTCGAGATCGCGTTCGTCCCGCACACCGACGGCAAGACCTACATCGCCATGCGCAACTCCAAGTACACCGGCCCGGACGACACCGTGCTCGTCTTCACCGAGTCCGAGTGGGACGCCTTCGTCGAGGGCGCCAAGGCGGGCGAGTTCGACGAGCCGTGGTGACCGGCCCGGACGGGCCGTCCGGGACCGACCGGGAAGACCTCGCCGGATCGGGTGAACCGGCGTGGATCGAGCCCGAGTCGGCTCCCCACTGGGACCCGCCCTTGCGGCGGTCCGCTGACGGCACCGTGTCCGGGACTCTGGAAACCCCGGCGGAGCAGGCTCGCGCAGCGTGGACTCCGCCGGGGCAGCCGCCGCCCGCCGCGCAGGCACGACCGCCTGCGCAGGCTGGTGGCCCATTCGTGCAGCGGCCCCGGATGCCGGATCCACCTGCGACCGGTCACCCGCGGTCGTCCGCTGCCATGCGGGCACCGCACCATCCAGCCGCCGCCCCGCCTTCGGGCGCGCCGCAGCCGGAGTCCGCCGGGCACCCCCGGCAGCAGAGTTCGGCCGGGTCGGGTCCCCCGGGGCCACAGTCCGCGAGTCAGGTGCGGCAGGCGTCGGCTGCCAGTCGTGTGCAGCCGGAGTCCGCCGGGCGTCCTCCGCACCAGCCTTCGGCCGGGTCGCGGTCGCAGGTCCACTCGGAGACCGTCGGACACCAGCCCTCGGGCGGGATGCAGGCGCCTGCGGGACGCCCTCAGCCGCCTGCCTTCCCCCAGCGCACCCCGATGTCGGGACCGGCAGGCGCCACGGACTCGCAGCGCACGCCGCTCCCCGCTCCGCCAGGCCCAGCGCCCCACCAGGCCGCGCAGTCGATGCCAGGCCACGGGCAGCCACCCCACACCGGCAACCTGCCCAGGCCACCCGCGACAACCGACCCGGCTCCGTCGCGACCGGCAGGCGCACCCCCAGGTGCCCCGTCGAGTCCGCGACCCGGCGCGGGCGCACCGCAGGGGCCGAACCCACCCGACCGGCACCCGGTCGCACCGCAGCGGCAGCCGCCCGGCCAGCACGTGACCGGACCACAGCACCCTGGCGGACTGCCGCAGCCACTCGCACCCGAGCGGCATGCGGCCACCCCCGGCCGACAGCCGTCCGGCCCTCCAAACCCCTCCGGCTCCCCAAACCCCTCCGGTCAGCCACACCCGACCGGGCCCCCACACCTCACCGGGCCGCAACACCAGCCACCCGCCCTGCGGCCACCGCGAGTCCAGGCGCCGCTCCCCGCCGCCGGGTTCGGGCCCGGCGGCTTCGGCCCCACCGGTTCCGGCGGCTACTCGACCGGCGTCACCCCCGTCCCGATCCGCCCTGCCCCCGAAGAGTTCGTCGTGCCCAAGGAGCCCGAGCGGCGCAGGCCGTCCTACCTCGTCGAGGGGGACGACGACGAGATGTTCGGCAACGACGAGTTCACCGCGCCGCCGGTGATCGGCGAATGAGCTGACCGAAACCTGACATGTCACCTGTCTCACCCCTGGGTTGAACGGTTCAGTGGCAGTCATAGACTCTTCGCGACCCGGTTACAGCGCGGTAACCGCCACCCAGCGTCCTGACCCTGGAGTCGCAGCGTGTCCACTTCGAGCCGTCCCGTCGTCCTCATCGCCGAGAAGCTCGCGCCGTCCGTGCTGGAGGTGTTCGGCGACGAGATCGAGGTCCGCCACGTCGACGGCACCGACCGGCCCGCCCTGCTCGCCGCCGTTGTCGACGCCGACGCGCTGCTCGTGCGGTCGGCGACGCAGGTCGATGCCGAGGTGCTCAAGGCAAGCGACAGGCTCAAGGTCGTCGCCCGCGCGGGTGTGGGGCTCGACAACGTCGAGGTGCCCGCCGCCACCGACCGGGGTGTGCTGGTGGTGAACGCGCCGACGTCGAACATCGTCTCGGCGGCCGAGCACGCGGTGGCGCTGCTGCTGGCCGTGGCCCGCCAGGTGCCCGACGCGCACGCCACGCTGCAGGGCGGGCAGTGGAAGCGCAGCGCGTTCTCGGGTGTGGAGCTGCAGGGCAAGACGGTCGGCGTGGTCGGACTCGGCAAGATCGGCCAGCTCTTCGCCCAGCGGCTCGCCGCGTTCGGCACCACGCTCATCGCCTACGACCCGTACGCGTCGGCCGCGCGCGCCGCGCAGTTGGGCATCGAGCTGGTGGACCTCGACGAGCTGCTCGGCCGCGCCGACGTGATCTCGGTCCACCTGCCCAAGACCCCCGAGACCAAGGGCCTGTTCAACGCCGAGGCGCTCGCCAAGACCAAGAAGGGCGTCATCATCGTCAACGCCGCGCGCGGCGGCCTCGTCGACGAGCAGGCGCTGGCCGACGCGGTCCGGTCGGGCCAGGTGCGCGGCGCGGGCGTCGACGTGTTCATCACCGAGCCCACCACGTCGAGCCCGTTGTTCGGTGTGCCCGGCATCGTGGTGACCCCGCACCTCGGCGCGTCCACCAGCGAGGCGCAGGACCGCGCGGGCACCGACGTGGCCCGCTCCGTGCTGCTCGCCCTGCGCGGCGAGTTCGTGCCGGACGCGGTCAACGTGGCCTCCGGCGGCGTTGTCGGCGAGGAAGTCCGCCCATACCTGCCGCTCACCCAGAAGCTGGGCACGGTGCTGTCCGCGCTGAGCCGCAAGGCGCCTACCTCGATCACCGTGCTCGTCCGCGGTGAACTGTCCACTGAGGACGTCTCGATCCTGCCGCTGGCCGCGCTGCGCGGGGTTTTCGCGGGCCTCGTCGAGGACCAGGTGACGTTCGTGAACGCGCCGCGGCTCGCCGAGGACCTCGGGGTCACGGTCGAGCTGACCAAGGAGTCCGAAAGCGCCAACCACCGCAGCCTGGTGACGCTGCGCGCGGTCTACCCCGACGGCGACTCGATGACCGTCAGCGGCACGCTGTCCGGCCTGGCCCAGGTCCAGAAGATCGTCGAGGTCAACGGCAGGCACTTCGACCTGCGCGCCGAGGGCGACGTGCTGCTGCTGGAGTACCCGGACCGCCCCGGCGTCATGGGCACGGTCGGCACGCTGCTCGGCGAGGCGGGGGTCAACATCGACGCCGCGCAGATCAGCCAGACCACCGAGGGCACCGACGCGGTCATGCTGCTGCGGGTCGGCCGCGCGGTGGACCAGTCGGTGCTGGAGTCCATCGGCGCGGCGGTCGGCGCCGCGATCGTGCGCTCGATCGACTTCGGCTGAGCGTCCACGGACTGGGACGCGCTCCCGCCGGGCCATGGTGCCCGGAACGGTTGGTCGACAACCGATCCGGGCACCGTTCGGGTACTTTCGCGGCCGCAGGCGGGGTCAAGACCACCCAGAGGGGTGGTGAGATGCGGCTACCGGGCGAGTTCCCGGTAGCCTTCGTTCGTCTACCAGGCCCTAGTCAGTTCGGGCCGATACTCCGGGAGGTGTGTGCATGCGGCTCGCGGTGATCCCAGGTGACGGGATCGGGCCGGAAGTCATCGCTGAGGCACTGAAGGTGCTCGGCGAGGTCGCTCCGACCGCGGAGATCACCCGCTACGACCTCGGCGCGGCGAGGTGGCACGCGACGGGGGAGCTGCTGCCGGAGTCGGTGCTCGGCGAACTGCGGGGCCACGACGCCATCCTGCTCGGCGCGGTCGGCGACCCGTCGGTGCCCAGCGGCATCCTGGAGCGCGGCCTGCTGCTGCGGCTGCGGTTCGAGCTCGACCACCACGTCAACCTGCGCCCGGCCCGGCTCTACCCGGGGGTGAAGAGTCCGCTCAGCGAGCCCGGCGAGATCGACATGATCGTGGTCCGCGAGGGCACGGAAGGGCTCTACGCAGGCAATGGCGGACTGTTGCGAAAGGACACTCCGCACGAGATCGCCACCGAGGTGAGCGTCAACACCTCCTACGGCGTCGAGCGGGTCGTCCGCGACGCCTTCAGGCGCGCGTCGGCTCGGCCGCGCAGGCACCTCACCCTGGTGCACAAGACGAACGTCCTCACCCACGCCGGTTCGCTGTGGTCGCGCGTGGTCGAGGAGGTGTCGCTGCAGCACCCCGAGGTCACGGTCGCCTACCAGCACGTGGACGCCACCACGATCCACATGGTCACCGACCCGAGCCGGTTCGACGTCATCGTCACCGACAACCTCTTCGGCGACATCCTGACCGACCTCGCGGCCGCGGTGACCGGCGGCATCGGGCTCGCGGCCAGCGGCAACCTGGACATCACGCGGCGCAACCCGAGCATGTTCGAGCCGGTGCACGGCAGCGCGCCGGACATCGCTGGGCAGGGCGCGGCGGACCCGACGGCGGCCGTGCTGTCGGTGGCGCTGCTGCTCGACCACCTCGGCGAATCGGAGCCTGCCCGGCGGATCGAGGCGTCGGTCGCGTTCGACCTGGCGACCCGCGACCACCAGTCCCCGGGCGGCACGTTCGCAGTCGGGGACCGCCTGGCGGCCCTGGTCTCGTCGAACGTCAAGACGGGCTAGCGGTCGGCACAACCAGGGCGAAGGCCACCTCCCCACAGGGAGGTGGCCTTCGCCGTTTCCCGCCAGTTGGGAGGTTCTGTCCGTGAGTTGGTATGCCGAAGTCCACTGTGGCACGATCCCTGGCATGGCCGTTTTCGCCGTGATCATTATTGATGAGCGCGCTGGGTAGCTGTTTCCCACTCCCAGCGCGCAGACCTCTCGCAGCCCAGCGGGGGGTCTTTTTTGTATTCCCAGGCACCTTTCCCGGCCGCGACCGGACCCGACGAGGAGCATTCCCGTGACCCGCACGACGCCCGCAGGCACGCCGCTCGGCGACTCCTTCCACGTCTACGACACCACCCTGCGCGACGGCGCCCAGCGGGAGGGCATCTCGTACTCGGTGGCCGACAAGCTGGCCGTGGCGCGGCTGCTCGACGGGCTCGGCGTGGGGTTCATCGAGGGCGGCTGGCCGGGCGCGATGCCCAAGGACACCGAGTTCTTCGCCCGCGCGGCGAGTGAGTTGCGGCTCAAGCATGCCGTCCTGGTCGCGTTCGGGTCGACGCGCCGCGCGGGCACCACGGCGGCGCGGGACCCGCAGGTCAGGGCACTGCTGGACGCCCAGGCGTCGGTGGTGACGTTGGTGGCGAAGTCCGACCGCAGGCACATCGAGTTGGCGCTGCGCACCGACGTGGCCGAGGCCGCGGAGATGGTCCGCGACACGGTGGCGTTCCTCGTCGCCGAGGGCAGGCGGGTGTTCCTCGACGCCGAGCACTTCTTCGACGGGTACGCCTTCGACCCCGACTGCGCGCTGCGGGTGCTCGGGGCCGCCGCGGAGGCGGGCGCGGACGTCCTCGTCCTCTGCGACACCAACGGCGGGCAGTTGCCGCTCGGCCTGGCCGACACCGTCGGCGAGGTCGTCGCCCGCACCGGTTTCCGGGTGGGCATCCACTGTCAGGACGACACTTCCTGCGCGGTGGCCAACACCATCGCGGCGGTGCAGGCGGGCGCGAGCCACGTCCAGTGCACCGCCAACGGTTACGGCGAACGGGCGGGCAACGCCGACCTGTTCGCCGTGCTCGGGAATCTCGTGACCAAGCTCGGCATGCCGGTGCTACCCGCCGACGCCATGACCGAGCTGACCCGCGTCTCCCATGCCCTTGCCGAGATCGCGAACATCGCCCCCGACACCCACAAGGCATACGTCGGGTTGTCGGCCTTCGCCCACAAGGCGGGCCTGCACGCGAGCGCGATCAAGGTCGATCCGGTGCTGTACAACCACATCGACCCGACGATCGTCGGCAACGGCATGCGGGTGCTGGTCACCGAGATGGCCGGCCGGGCCAGCCTGGAGCTCAAGGGACATGAGCTGGGCGTGGACCTGGCCGGCAGGCCCGACGCGGTCAACAGCGCGCTGCGCAAGGTGAAGGAGCTGGAGGCGCGCGGCTGGTCGTTCGAGGCGGCCGACGCGTCGCTGGAGCTGTTGCTGCGCGGCGAGATCGCCGACGCCGAGCCCGCGGACATCCGCACGCCGTTCGAGCTGGAGTCGTATCGGGTCATCCTCGACCACCGGCTCGACGGCGAGGTGGTGTCGGAGGCGACGGTGAAGGTGCACGTCGCGGGTCAACGGGTGATCGCCACGGCGGAGGGCAACGGCCCCGTGCACGCGCTGGACGCGGCGCTGCGCCGGGCGCTGGTGCCGCACCTGCCGTGGCTCGACGAGGTCGAGCTGACCGACTACAAGGTCAGGATTCTGACTTCCGGTGGCGGTCCGCGTGCAACCGAACACGGCACCGATGCCGTCACCAGGGTGTTGGTGCAGTCCACGGACCACGAGCTCGAATGGACCACGGTCGGTGTGCACGGCAACATCGTCGAGGCGAGCTGGCTCGCCCTGTGCGATGCGCTGGCGCACAAGGCCATGCGGGTCCGGTCCGGGGTGCCCACCGGCGGCCTGCGACCGTAGGCCGGTGCAGGCGTCGAGGGAGGCCGTCGGGTGCGTCGGATTCGGGAGTTCGCCGGGATCGTGCTGGTGGCGGCCGCGGTGACCGCGTGTGCGGGCAACGGCCCACCGGCGGCCAGTGGCTCGTCCGACCCGCCGACCAGCGCGGCGCCCGCACCGGATGTGTGGAATGCGGACGTGCGAGCCGCGGTGGGTGCGCGGCGCGTCGGCACGCCGCAGTCCTGTCCGATGCCGTTCGCCTTCGACATTGCCGAAGGCTGGCAGCCCCAGCTCCCTGCCGCCGACCCGCGCGACGGGCTTGAGTCCGCCTGCGCGATCACCTCTGCCGCGGGCCAGGTCCGAGTCTGGATCGGCAGTGACTCGGGTAGTTCGCCGCGCGGCGCGCTGGAGCGGTTCCTGCAGGGCGAGGGCGTCATCTCCGACCCGCAGTACCGGGACTCGCCGGTGGGCAAGGGTTCCGGTGTCGAGTTGACGTACGCGAAGTCGGACGCGCAGCGCGGCAGGGCGTTCGCGCTCGCGACGCCGCTGCGCACGATCGTCGTGTCGGTCGGGGCGGAGAGCCCGGCCGAGTACGCGAAAGTGCTGCCCGGCTACCTGCTCGCCAAGGAGAGCCTCACGGCGGTCGAGCGGTGAGCGTTGTTTAGGGTGGGCCTGTGCGTATCGCTCGAATTGCCCACCCCGACGGCGTCGCGTTCGTCTCCGTCGAGGGCGACGGTGCCGACCAGGTCGCGGCGGAGATCGCCGAGCACCCGTTCGGCAACCCGACGTTCACCGGCCGCCGCTGGCCGCTGGCCGACACCCGGCTGCTCGCCCCGATCCTGCCGACGAAGGTCGTGTGTGTAGGCAAGAACTACGCCGACCACGTCAAGGAGATGGGCGGGGAGGCGCCCGCGAACCCGGTCATCTTCATGAAGCCGTCCACCACGATCATCGGCCCGAGCGCGGTGATCAAGCTGCCCGCCGATTCGTCCAGAGTGGACTTCGAGGGCGAACTGGCCGCGGTCGTCGGGATGCCGTGCCGCGATGTCCCGGCCGCGCGGGCGAAGGACGTGATTCTCGGCTACACCATCGCCAACGACGTCACCGCGCGCGACCAGCAACAGGCCGATGGCCAGTGGACCCGCGCCAAGGGCCACGACACCTTCTGCCCGCTGGGCCCGTGGATCGACACCTCGCTAGACCCGGCCGACCTCGCCATCCAGACCACTTTGGACGGTGCGGTGCAGCAGGATTCGCGCACTTCACTGCTCCTGCACGACATCCCGAAACTGGTGGAGTGGATCTCCCGGGTGATGACCCTGCTCCCGGGCGACGTCATCCTGACCGGCACCCCGGCGGGCGTCGCCCCGATGACGGCGGGCCAGACGGTGTCGGTGTCGATCGAGGGCCTCGGCACCCTGACCAACCCGATCGCCAACCGCTGAACCGATTGCGCCCCCCAACTACAACCCCCACCCATCCACTGGGGGATCGGCCCTGCGCCAGTCTATCGGTGGTGTGGGGGTGGGGGTAGGGGGCGGCTGAACCTGTGGATGGTTGTGCGCCTTGTGGATGGCTGCGGTCAGACCCGGCGCAGCAGGGTGTGGAAGGACTCCGTCGGGAAGGCCAACACCGGCCCGTCTGAGTTCTTGGAGTCCCGCGCCGCCACCCGATTGGCGACGATGGCCAGCTCGATGCAGTCGCCATTGTTGGTGCTGTGGCTGCTCTTGATCCACCGCGTGCCCGCCGCAAGGAAGGCGAGTTCGACGCAGACTCCGTTGTTGGTGCTGAAGCTGCTCTTGATCCACCGGGCGGTGCGCAGGTCGGGGGCGGACATGGTGGCCTCCTGGCTAGCCCGCGCCAGCCAGTGATCTGATCAGCGCGAGGGACTTGGCCGGTGCGAGCGCGACCGACTGCAGGTTCTCCACGGCCAGTTTATAGGTGTGCACGTCGTCCTGGTCTTGTACGTATACCGCGCCGTCCAAGTGCTCGGCGTAAGCGATGGACTGGGCTTGAGCAAAGTCGAGCACGTAGAATTGACCGTTTCCCGCAGTATGCGGGCCGTCTTCCGGGCGCAGCACCTGAATCGTGACGTTGGGAAGCTTGGCCAGGCTCAGCATGTGTCGGTACTGCGCCTGGCGCACCCCGGATGTGCCCACGTTGAGGCGTAGTGCGGCCTCGCCGATCACCGCGCGCAGGATTGGCGGATCGTCGTCCGTGAGTCGTTTCGCTCGTGCCTGCCGGAACGAGACGAACCGCTCGCTGTGGTCGCGGCGGACGAAGCCCGTCGCTTCCGTGATCGCTTGTGCGTAGTCCTCGGTCTGGAGCAGTCCGGGCAGCACCATCGGCTCGAACACGAACTCCGCCTCGGCCAGCCCTTCCAGACCGACGAATGTCTTCACCCAGTCCGGCACGACGTGCGACCACGGCGCCCACCACGTTCGGCCGGTGGCACTGCCCGCGAGTGAACTGATTCGGTCGAAGTCGCGGGATGGGGCGCCGTAGAGCGCGAGCAGTTTGGCCAGGTCGTCTGGGTGCTGTTGGTAGCGCCCGTTCTCCATACTGCTCAACTTCGACTTGGAGATGCCCGTGGCGTCGAGCACCTGTTGCGGTGCGAGGGTCGCCTGTTTGCGCATGTTCGCCAGTTCCACGCCGATCAGCCAGCGCAGCGCGGAGGGGTCGTTCCTGACAGCCATGCGGTGATCCTCTCGCACCCGAGGCGATACCGCATCACTCAATCGTGTGACTCGTGCCGCTAAACGTTTCGCGCTAGGTTGGTGGCAACCAAGGAGGCACAATGACGTCCGACGAGCGCACCATGGAGTCCCTGCACGAAGCCGCGCTGCACGCGGCGCCCAGGTTGTTCGCGTTGTACGGGCTCTACAGCTACCGATTCGGCGCCGATGACGACGGCGTGTTCCTGGGCTGGGGCATGGAGTTCGACGAGCCCGCCAAAGCGATCATGTGGGACCCGGACGGCTCGACGTTCATCTCCGGTTCGGCCGACCAGTTGCTCAGCACGCACAACCGACTGGGCGATGCCCACTTGGTCTGGCTCACCGGCCCCGACGCCGTCCCGGTCGAGACTGGGTGACAGTCAGCGGCGGGCGAAGTCCGGGGTGCGTTCGGTGCGGACACCACGGCCGATGACGCGGGCCGGAATCGGCCGCAGCCACCGAACCCTCGACACCAGCCGCAGCGGCAGCGGTGGGCGACTCGCGCCCGCGATCTCGATGCGGCCCTCCAGCGCGGGTTTGAGCGCACGAGCGTGCAGAACGCGTTGCATGGTCTGCACCACGACCGTCGGCAGCAGTCGCCGCCTGCGTATGGCCGCGAGGTCCCTTGTGGACAGAGTGCCGCGCAGCAACGGTGTGGCCAACAGGCTTGCGGCGGCGACGGCGTCCTGCACGGCGAGGTTGATGCCGACCCCGCCAACCGGCGACATCGCGTGCGCGGCGTCGCCCAGGCACAGCAGGCCGTCGATGTGCCAGCGGCGCAAGCGATCCAGCTTGACGTCGAGCACCTTCACGTCGTCCCACGACGCCACCGAATCGACCCGGTCGGCGAGCCAGGGGGCGACCTCGACCAGGTTGCGCACCATGTCCCCGATCGGCGTGCGGCGGGCGGCGGCATCCGAGCCCTTGCGGATGAGCGTCGCGCACTGCCAGTAGTCGCCGCGGTCGATGAGGATCGCGGCGCGGGCTTTGCTGATCAGGCCGACGATCCCGCGCGGATCCCCGTCCGCGCGCGGCAGCCGGAACCACCACACGTCCATCGGCGTCGGGTAGGACTTCGGCGTGAGTCCGGCCGCCGCGCGCAGCACCGACGCGCGTCCGTCACAGGCCACGGTCAGGTCGGCCGCGATCCGGCCCGTCTCGCCGTCCTTCGTCTTGTAGGTGACGCCGGTGACCAGCCCGCGCTCGCGCACCAGTCCGGTCGCCTCGGTGCGCATCCGCAGGCTGAACGTCGGCTCCTTGGCCGCCGCGTCGGCCAGCAGGTCGAGGAAGTCCCACTGTGGCACCATCGCGATGAAGTTGTTGCGGCCCGACAACAACGTCAGGTCGGCCACCCGCGCCGCGCCGCCGCGGAACGGGACCATGACCTGCTCGATCCGGCTCTGCGGCAGCGCGGCGAACGCCGGGCCGAGGCCGAGGTCGTCGAGCAGGTCGAGGGTCGGCGGGTGCACGGTGTCGCCGCGGAAGTCGCGCAGGAAGTCGTCGTGCTTCTCCAGCACCGTGACCTCGATCCCGGCCCGCGACAGCAGCAGCCCCAGCACCATCCCCGCCGGACCGCCGCCGACGACGCACACCGTGGTGTGGCCCATGACCCCTCCTATTTCAACGGTAGTTGAATAACTCCACCATGCACCCGGGAACCCCGGCGGTCAAGGGCGATACCCTCATCGGGCTATGAGCACGCCACCCGCAGGTACCCCAGTCCGAGCCCGCTTCTGCCCGTCACCGACCGGCACCCCGCATGTCGGGCTCATCCGCACCGCCCTGTTCAACTGGGCTTTCGCCCGGCACAGCGGCGGCAAACTCGTCTTCCGCATCGAGGACACCGACGCCGCCCGCGACTCCGAGGAGAGCTACACCGCACTCCTCGACGCGCTGCGCTGGCTCGGCCTCGACTGGGACGAGGGCCCCGAGGTCGGCGGCGACTTCGGCCCGTACCGGCAGAGCCTGCGCGGCGACCGCTACGCCGAGGTGGTGCGCAAGCTCACCGAGGCGGGCGAACTCTACGAGTCCTTCTCCAGCAACGAAGAGGTCGAGCAGCGCCGCAAGGCCGCCGGGCAGGACCCGAAACTCGGCTACGACAACGCCGACCGCGACCGCACCGCCGACCAGCGCGCCGAACTGCGCGCGCAGGGCCGCGAACCGGTGCTGCGGCTGCGGATGCCCGACCGCGCGATCGGCTTCACCGACCTGGTCCGCGGCGACATCTCGTTCCCGGCGGGCAGCGTGCCCGACCCGGTTCTGGTGCGCGCCAACGGTCAGCCGCTCTACACCCTGGTCAACCCGGTCGACGACGCGCTCATGCGGATCACCCACGTGCTGCGCGGGGAAGACCTGCTGCCGTCCACGCCGCGCCAGATCGCGCTCTACGAGGCGTTGCAGCGGGTCGGGGTCGCGGAATTCACCCCCCACTTCGGGCACATGCCACTGGTGCGCGGCGAAGGCAACAAGAAACTGTCCAAACGCGACCCGCAGGCGGACCTTTTCGCCTATCGCGACCGCGGATTCGTGCCCGAGGGAATGCTCAACTACCTCGCGCTGCTCGGCTGGTCCATCGCCGACGACCGCGACATCTTCACCATGGCGGAGATGGTCGAGGCGTTCGACATCGGCAAGGTCAGCTCCAATCCCGCGCGCTTCGACCTGAAAAAGGCCGAAGCCATCAACGCCGAACACCTGCGCGCGCTGGACACCGCCGAATTCGTGCGCCGGGTCGTGCCTTATCTGATTTCCGCGGGCGTATTCCCGGCCGAGCCCGATGCCGCGCAACTAGCCACGTTGGACGCGATCGCGCCGTTGGTGCGGGAGCGGCTGATCGTGCTGTCCGACGCCGCCGCGATGGTGCGCTTCCTGTTCGTCGCCGAGGACGAGTTCGCCCCGGAGGAGGAGTCCGCCGCCAAGGCGCTGGGTCCCGACGCCAAGCCGGTCCTCGACGCCAGCATCGAGGCGCTCACCGCACTGCCGGAGTGGACGACGCCCGCGATCGAGGCGGCGCTCAAGGCCGCGCTGATCGACGGCCTCGGCCTCAAGCCGCGCAAGGCTTTCGCCCCGGTCCGCGTGGCCGTGTCCGGTCGCACGGTGTCCCCGCCGCTCTACGAGTCGATGGAGCTGCTCGGTCGCGACCGCACCCTCGGCAGGCTGCGCGGCGCACTGGCGTAACGGCTGCACGGCAATCCGCGATAAGCCTTATTCGGCCTTGTCGCGGATTGTTCGTGCTTGACCGTGTCAGAAGCCGAAGTTCACCTAGCCAGACGAATCGGCGGGCCCCGTCGGCGACCTAGCCTCGCTGGATGACTTCAATGCTCGCGCCAATTGGCTTACCCGTCCCGCCCGCAGGCGCGGAGCTGACCGAGGTCCACCGGCCGCCGACAATTCACGCGGTCTGCCTCGACGTCGACGACACCGTGATCGATTTCACCGGCTCCGCCCGAATGGCCCTCGCCGAATTGATCGGCCGCGACGACCTGTGGCCCGCCTGGCAGCGGGTCACCGACGAGTACAGCGCGCGCGCTGTGTCCGGTGAACTCGACCACGACACCATGCGCCACGCCCGCACCAAGGCGTTCCTCGCCGACCTCGGCACCCTGCTCGACGACGAGGCCGTTGCCGTGCTGGAAGATCGCAGGCTGGCGCGGATGACCGGCGCCTGGCGCCTGTTCGCCGACGCCCTGCCGTGCCTGGACTGGCTGCGCGCGGCCGGTTTCAAGATCGCCGCGGTGACCAACGCCTCCGGCCCCCACCAGCGCGCCCGGCTCGCCGGCCTGGGCCTGTCCCGATTCTTCGACTCCGTGGTCAGCGCAGGTGAACTGGGCGCGGCCAAGCCCGACCCGGTGATCTTCCACGCGGCCTGCGCCGAGCTCGATGTCACACCGGCGCACACCCTGCACATCGGCGACCGCCTCGACCTCGACGCCGTCGGCGCCCGCGACGCGGGCCTGCACGGTGTCTGGCTGGACCGGACCGGCGCGGACGATGTCGCACCCGCCGATGTGCACGTCCTGGAAACCCTCGCCGACCTGCCAGAACTCCTGGTCTCCGAGTTCCGCACACCGACCTTGACCAGCGCGTCCGGCGTGCCAGCACCGCGCGCGTAGGGGCCGATTTCTCCCCTGGCGGGGGTGTGGTCTAACATCTTCCCCGGCGAGAGACACAGCCGGTTCGGCCAGTTCTGGACCGCCTGATCTCCATTGCCATTGGGGTATGGTGTAATTGGCAGCACGACTGATTCTGGTTCAGTTAGTCTAGGTTCGAGTCCTGGTACCCCAGCGCAGAGAGTCCATCGGACGCCTGATAGGCTCTCTGTCAAGAAAGATAACTGAACACAACGAAGTTCCTGGCCCCGTCGTCTAGAGGCCTAGGACGCCGCCCTCTCAAGGCGGTAGCGCGGGTTCGAATCCCGTCGGGGCTACAAGCAGGTGGCGGTCTATTACGCGGATGCACATCCGCTGGTAGGCCGCCATTTTCGTCGGTCCCCGCTCATACTCGACATCCTCTCCCGGCCGATCAGGGGAGAGGACGCGTGACATGGTTCGTGCCATGGTGGACCCGGCGTACCGTGGTTCCATGGGGGGAGCAGGGGGGAACCCTCCTGGGCGCTCGCGTCCACGGGGAACATTCCGACACTGCCGAGTGGGTCGTTGCGGGTTCGGGTCTACTCCCGGGTGGATGTGTTGACCGGCCGGGATCTCTACCGGACCGAGGTGCCCGCTGGTCCGGCTGCCGCCGAGCGCGCGGAGGAAGTACGCGGCAAGTTCCTGCGGCTGGTGGCCGAGGATCGGCAGCCCAAGACCAACGCCACTGTCATGGTGCTGATCGGCGAGCACCTGAAGGTGGCCGAGATGGGATTGCGGAACAAGGCCACGTTGGAGGGCTAAGCCCGCAAACACATCGAGCCGTTCATCGGCCATCTCAAGGGCGGCGAGTTCAAGAGCAAGGCATTGGCCGACTTCTACGCGGAGCTTCGGCGCTGCCGCGACCACTGCAGCGGTCCGCCCGCGGTGAAGCATTGCACGAGCCGGGCACATCGGTGTGCCGGCAGGTGCGAGAAACATGTGTGCAGACCGTTGGCCGCGTGGACGATCCGCAAGATTCACTACCTGATGAGCGCCGCGTTCGAGTCGGCCAGGGAATGGGAGTGGATCACGGTCAATCCCCTCGCGACGGCCAAGCCGCCCGCGGACCCGGACCCACCGTCATCGCAGGAGGCGGCCCGGATCGTGCTGGAGGCGTGGCGGCAGGGATTCGGCGCGCTGATCTGGCTGGCCATGACCACCGACGCCAGGCGGGGCGAGGTATTGGCCTTTCGGTGGAAACACGTGCGCGTTCTGCACAAGGCCGACCGGCCCCACGACTGCCCGGAACACGGGCGCGAGTGGACGCTGACCATTCGCCAGGCCCTGGCGCAGGACGGGCGGTCGGTCTGGGAGAAGGACACCAAGACCCACCAACGGCGCGACATCGCGTTGGACCCGGACACGATCGCGGTCGCGCGGGTCGATGGCGGGTGGCTCACCGCTGTGATCACCCGGCTGGAGGCGTGCGACACGCTGCGGCAGCGCCTGTCTGTCGCGGTCACCATCGTGTGCTGGCAGCGCGACGGACGCCTGATCACTGGGTTGCGCCAAGCGCCCGGAACCACAACCGGCACCCAGCCTGCCGGGGTGTCCCTGCGCCACACCCCGGCGATCGCCCTCATCCTCGACGCCGCCCGAGCGCCGGTCCCGGTCGCGGACCTGGTCGACAAGCTGTCCGCCGAGTTCCCCGGAACGCCGCGCCCGGCGATCGACCGGATGCTGGCGCACCTGATCGCCGAAGGGGTGCTGATCAGCAGCCTGCGCCCGCCCATGACCGCCCCCGACCCGCTGGCTCACCTGCTCGATCAACTCGACATGGTCGGCGCCGACCAATTCCCGCAGGCCGGGGCGATCGTGCGCGACCTGCGCGCGGTCGCCGCCCTGCTCGAACGCCACACTGCCGCTTCTGCGACTGGTGAGCGCGAGACCGTGACTGCCGCGATGACGGCGGTCGCGGCGGTCGACCGGCCGTTGATGGTCGACCTGCGTTGCGACCTGGACCTGACCTTGGCCCCGGTGGTCGTGAGGGAGGCCGAACGGGCGGCCGCCGCGTTGTCCCGGCTGACCCCGCACCCGCTCGGTTCACCGATCTGGCGCGACTACCACTCTCGCTTCCTGGAGCGCCACGGTGTCGGCGCCGCGATCCCCGTCCTGGACCTCGTCAACCCGGACACCGGACTCGGTTTCCCTGCCGGATACAGGGACTCCCTGCTGCAGCGCCCCACCACCGGACTGGCCGAGCGGGACACCCGTCTGATCGCCGTGGCACAGCAGGCCGCGCTGGCCCGCACCTTCGAGGTCACCCTCGACGAGGCCCTGCTGGCCGACCTGGAGACCGAGGGGCGGGCGACGGCGACAATGCAGCCGCACACCGAGTTGGCGTTCCGCCTGCACGCGGCCACCCCGGCCGCTATCGACCGAGGCGAGTTCACCCTGGTCGTCGCCGGGGTGTTCCGCGGGGCCGGGGCCACCACCGGCCGCGTCCTGAACCTGCTCGACCCAGCAGACCAGCGGCGCATGACCGGCGTCTACGCCGGACTCCCCACCGTCAGAGCCGAGGCGCTAAGCGCCCAGTTGTCCTGCCCGCCGCTATTCGCGGCGACCGAGAACGTCGCCCGCCACCCCGCCCTGCTGCCGCACACGCTGCCGATCAGCGAACACCACGCACCCGCGGACCTGCGGCTGTATCTGGACGACCTTGCCGTGATCGGCGAGCCGCACTGTCTGGTCCTGTGGTCACAGTCACGGCAGCGCCCGGTCGAGCCCGCACTGTTCAGCGCGGTCGAGTTCACCAACCTCACCCACCCGCTCGCCCGGTTCCTCGCCGAACTCCCGACCGCCAGGACCGCGGTCTGCACCGCGTTCGCCTGGGGACCGGCCGCGACCCGCATGCCGTTTCTGCCTCGCCTGCGCCACGGCCGCGCGATTCTGGCCCCAGCCCGCTGGATCGTCACCGCCGCCGAACTTTCCGGCCCGGACGCGGCCTGGCCTGCCTGGGTCGACGGCGTCGCATGCTGGCGCGAGCGTGCGATGATCCCGGACAGGGTGTTCCTCGGCAGTACCGACCAGCGCCTGCCCCTTGACCTCACCGAACCCGCCCACCTGCGGCTCCTGCGCGACCACATCGACCGGCGAGGCCGCGCCACCCTCCACGAAGCCCCCGACACCGGCGCGCTCGGCTGGATCGGCGGCTACGCCCACGAGATCGTCGTCCCGCTCGCCACCACAAGCGCGCCCTCGCCCGCGCGCACCACACTGGTGCACCCGGTCAAGCGGGACCACGGGCACCTGCCTGGCGCGGGGCAGTGGCTATTCGCCAAGCTCTACGCCCACCCCGACCGGCACACTGCCGTCCTCGGCCACCTCCCCGACCTGCTGTCCACATGGGACACCATGCCGTCGTGGTGGTTCCTGCCCTACCGCGACCCCGACCACCATCTGCGGCTGCGGCTGCCGCTGGCCCACGCCGACGACTTCGGCCCGGCCGCCCGCAGGGTCGGGGAGTAGGCCGCCGGTCTGCGCGGGCTCGGCCTGATCAGCATCCTGCAACTGGACACCTACCAGCCCGAGACCGGCCGCTTCGGCCCGGACGCCGCCATGGCCGTCGCCGAGAGGGTCTTCGCCGCCGACTCCACGGCCGCCCTCGCCCAGCGCGAACACCGGACTCTGGTGAACGGGGCTGACCCGTCCGCGCTGACCGCCGCGAGTCTGGTCGACATCGCCGTGTCCCTCCTCGGCGACACCGCCGCCGGGATGCGCTGGCTGTCCGACCACATCACCACCGAACCCGCACCGGCACCTGACCGGCCCGTCCACACCCAGGCCACCCGCCTCGCCGACCCCACCGACGACTGGGCCGCGATCCGCGCCCTGCCCGGCAGCACCGGGCTGACCAGCGCCTGGCAGGCCCGACGCGCCACGCTGGCCGCCTACCGGGACGCCCTCACCGCGGCCGGGATCGCCCCGGAGACGGTGCTTGGGTCGCTGCTGCACCTGCATTGCCTACGCGCCAACGGAATCAACCCCGACACCGAACGCGTCTGCCACCGCCTCACCCGCGCCGCCGCCCTGAGCTGGACCGCCCGAACCCGAGGAACCCGATGACCACTCGACTGCGAGCCACTGAGGACATCGTCGACCAGTTCGTGCGGGATCTTGCCGACCCGGCCACGGTGTCCACCGAGCGCAACCAGCATCGGCCGGTGCCCCAGTCGCTGGCCAACGGCGCCGCAGGCATCGCCCTGCTCCACGCCGAACGCGCCCGCACCGGCCACGGCGACCCCGCCACCGCACACGCCTGGCTCACCGCCGCGACCGCCGACGGCGTCGACGCCGGACCACAATCCAGCCTGTTCTACGGCGTCCCCGCACTGGCCCACGCCATCCATGTCGCCGCCCACGGCACCGACACCTACCAACGGGCCCGCACCAACCTCCATGCGGCCACCACCGCACTGACCCGCGCCCGCCTGGACCAGGCGCACGCGCGCATCGACCGCCGCGAACGCCCCGCCCTCGCCGAGTTCGACCTGATCCGCGGCCTCACCGGCCTCGGCGCCTACCACCTGCACGTCGACCTGGACCACGAGGTCACCGTTGCCGTCCTGGACTATCTCGTCCGGCTCACCGAACCCCTCCCCACCAGCGGCGAGTTACCCGGCTGGTGGACCGGCCTGGCCCCCACCGGCCGCCCATCCCCGAACTATCCGAAAGGCCACGGCAACTTCGGTCTCGCCCACGGCATCGCCGGACCGCTGGCCCTGCTCGCTATGGCCAAGCTCAACGGCCTGGCCGTCGCCGGGCACACCGACGCGATCAACCGCATCCAAACCTGGCTCGACACCTGGACACAACACGGCGAGGCCGGGCCGTGGTGGCCCCGC
The DNA here is from genome assembly GCF_052390155.1 of Actinokineospora sp. Taxonomy (NCBI): domain Bacteria; kingdom Bacillati; phylum Actinomycetota; class Actinomycetes; order Pseudonocardiales; family Pseudonocardiaceae; genus Actinokineospora; species Actinokineospora sp. The sequence continues at coordinate 25,262 of NZ_JBQTHF010000070.1, forward strand.
ATCATCACCCCCGACGACATCGACCGCGGACACCCCAGCGGCACCGGGCCGGGGCAGCCGTCCTGGTGCTACGGCACCTAGAAGGCTCCGCCGCGTTTCCGGTGCACCTCGCGCCGCCACGGGGTTCCGTGGTCGCCCTTGGCGATTCGAGCATCTGCGTGAGGTGCGCCTCGCTGGTCGTGACAGCCTCGTTGAGGTCGTCGATGAGGTTGGTTGGCATGGTTGCGTGGCGGAGTCTGGATGACTTGAGGGTCGCGGCAAGCGTGCGCCGGTGGGCTTCGGTCAGCACCAGGCGGGATATGTTGTGGGACAGCACATCCCAGGCCAGGTAGGCGTCATCGGAGTCGACTGTCTCCCGCATGACTCTGGTGGCGATGGCCGGTGCTTCACTGCTGTTGTCGGCGCTGGCGAGGTCGAGTACGCACAGCCCGAGTCGGGTGCGGAACACCGCGTGCTGTGGTGCCGGGTCGAGTTGGAGGTAGTGGTTCACCATCGCGGCGACGGCGGAGCCGGTTGGTCGGTGGTCGGTGCGCAGGCGCAGGTACGCGGCGACGGCTTTCTCCCAGGGTTCGGGCGTGGCGCTGGAGTCGAGGAGGTCGATGGCGCCGTCGACGTCGCCGGTGGCGCAGCGGGCAAGGACCGCGACCTGGCGGCCGTCGAGCATCCTTGTGCCGATGCCCTTGTGCTGTTCGACGTGCCGCAGCGCGTCGTCCCATCGGCCTGTGGTGGTGAGTGCCCTGGTGCCGTCGGCCAGGAGCACCGCCCACAGGAACTTGCGCAGTTCCCGGCGCTGCTCGTCGCCCTCGACGAAACCGCTGATGTCGATGGTCCTGCCGTCGATCGTCGTGGTGCCGGGGGTTCGCATCGCGTCGTAGATGGTGCGGAAGACCTGGTAGGCGCGGCCACCGTGGCCGGTGCGGATGAGGAGCCTGCCCAGATTGACAATTGGTTGCAGGGCGAATTTCCCGGTCCTGGCTGTCAACGGTCTGGCAGCGTTGAAGATGTCGAACTGCCGCCAACACAACTGGTGGGCGAGGTCGGGCAGGTCGCAGTCGCTGAGGATGAGCGCGGCCTTGTTGTGCGCTTCGGCGGCCGAGCCGATGCGGTCCTCGTGTGTGCCGTGGGATGCCGCGTGCGCCAGGTCGCGAATCTCGTTGACGCGCTGCGCGAGGTCGCGGCAGGGTGGCCGTGGGCGGGGCACGAGCGGAAACCACTCCGCGACCCGCCCGCGCGGAACCTCGTGACCGGGTGCGTCCACGGCGCTGTTCCTCCCCCTTGATCGTCGTGCTGCTGGTCTACTGGTCGAGGACGACGGCTTTCGCGGTGTGTGCGAGCAGGCTCTGGGTGGCGTGGGGAAGTCCGATGCGGTTCCACGCGAAGATCACGTGCTGGGCGAGCACCGCGCGCAGCCCCCGCCGCAGGATCCCGTTGCGGGCCAGGCCTCCGAGGGTTGTGCCCGCGCTGGTGAACGCGGCGTCCCAGTCGGCGAGGAAGGCCAGCGACCCGCCGTCGCTGATCAGGGTCGCGGTGTCCACACTCATCAGCCGCCGCAGGCCCGGTTCCATCGCGCGGAGGCGATCCGCCGGGGTGTCCGGTGGCAGGGACCGGTGCTCGCCGACGCGGGCCCAGACGTCGCCTTGTTCGTGCCAGTCCTGCCCGGCACCGCGCAGCAGGGCCGAACACAGCAGGATCGACAGTTCGCGACGCTTGTCACCGCCGCCGGGCTGTGCGGCCACGTGGTCGCTGGTGAGGTGGTTGAGGATGTGGCGGCTGTCCTGGTGGAACAGGGTGTGGGCGGTGTCCATCGCCTCGATGCCGCCGAACGCGTACGTCTCGGGTTCGTAGATCGTCTCGACCCACCGCGCGATATGCCCGGCCTGCTGCAGGGCGTCGAGTCGCTGGTGGATGACGGTTGTCGCCTCCAGCGCGGTGGCCTCGTCCGCGGTCTGGAACCGGACCCGCCAGCAGGGGGACTTCCGGACGAAGAACCAGGCTGTGATCAGCCCGGTTGACTCGGCGTCGGACAGCACCGGGGCGAGGCCGGTGGCCGCGACGCGTTCGGCGGTGCCCCAGGGGTCGAAGTGGATGAACACCTGCCGCCACAACGGGTTCACGGTCACTCTCTTCTCGATACGATCGGGTCGCTTCAGGCCATGAGCAGGAAGGCGTCCCAACTCGTGAGCGGGACGGCGCCGGTTGCGGCGGTGTGCAGGGCCAGGGCGATGCCGGTGCGGCCGTCGAGGAGTTCCGGGTCGTCCGGGGCCGTGCTGAGCTGGGTGAGCAACCGGGCGGTCAGGTTCGGGAGTTCGCCCGCGAGATCCGGTGTGGGGGCGTCGGCGGCCATGCGGCACGCGGTCTGGAGCATCCCGGAGGTGCCGTGGCAGAGACCGGGGTCGGTGAGGCGGTCGAGTTGGGCCGGGTCGCGTAGGCAGGCGAGCATCGCCGCCTCGGCGCCGTGTTGTCGGGTGGTGTCGCTGGTGGCGAGGCCGGCGAGTTGCTGGGCTCGGGCCACACCGGGAGTGCCGTAGCACCAGGAGGCCCGCTGGTTGGACTGCTCGATGTGTCCCTGGAGAGCCTGGTCGAGGGTGATGTATCCCGGCCACCACCGGCCGCCCGGACGGTCCTGCGCCCAGGTGTCCAGCCAAGTGCATATTCGCCCGATGGCCTCCATCTGGCCGTTCACCGTGATCCCGCGCTGAAGTCCGAGGGCGAGCACGGTGAGCGGGCCGCATATGCCGTGAGACATCCCTTGGTTGCTGTGCCCGCCGGGGAAGTCGGGCGATGGCGCTCCGTTGGGGGAGACGTCGGTCCACCAGCCAGGCAGGCCGTCGGTGCGGCCGAGGGGTGGTTCGGTCAGCCGCACGAGATAGGCCAGGACAGCCCTGGTGATCTCGTGCTCGGGGTGGCGTCGCAGGTGATGCGCGCCGAGCCCGGCGAGGCCGCGGATGAGGTCGAACTCGGCCAGGGCGGGCCGCTCACCGTGCTCGATGCGGGCGTGGGCGGTGTCGAGTCGGCGGCGGGTCAGCGCGATGACGCTGGTGTCGAGGTCGGCCAGCGCCCGCGCGTACTGGCCAGGCCGCGCTGCGGCCGCGTGGGTGACGAACGCCAGGGCAGGTGTCCCGAAGTACAGGCTGGCGTTGCCCCCGGCGCTCAGGGCGTCGCGTGCGGCGACGGTGAGCCAGGCGTGCGCGGTGGCCGGGTCGCCGTGGCCGGTGCGGGCGCGTTCGATGTGCAGCAGCGCGATGCCCGCCGCGCCACCGGCCAGTGACTGAGGTCGGCGGCGGCCGACGCCGCCCATCCCATAGACGGTGTCGGGGTCGGCCAACTGTGTGGCGATGGCAGTGGCGGCGGCGAGTGCCTGTGGGTTGGGGTGGCTCATGAGGCTGCCTCGGTTCGACTGGTGATTCGCCTGGTCCAGCTCAGGGCCGCGGTGCGGGCCAGGCGCCCGCAGACGCGTTCGTGATCCGGGGAGACCCCGGCCATGCGCACGTGGTGCAGGTGCAACAGGTCCGCCAGGACGGTGTCCGCGGCGATGCCGTGCGCGGTGAGCGCGGCCCGGTAGACGGTCAACGCCGTACGGCGTCGCGTCCAGGTGGCCGCGACGCGGTCTCCCCCGGGCAGCGCCCGCAGGGCGGCCTGCTCGTGTGGGTTGGCCAGCCGGATCGCCTCGTCGTGCACCTGACGAGCGGGGGCGGGGACGGAGGGCACTCGAACGTGGTCGATCAACCATGCCAGCCCCGCACCGACGTCGCCGGTGACGCCGATGGCGAGGTCGACCATGCTCGCGGCGACGAGCGCGTCCTGATGTGGGCCGTCAGGGTGACTGGCTGCGGCGAGTTGGGCGATGGCGGCGGCGGAGTCGGCGGCGAACACGGTCTCCGCCGCGGTCATGGCCGCGCCGTGGCCGAAGCGCCCGGTTTCCGGGTAGTAGGTGTCCCAGTGGACCTGCCCGATCAGGCCCTTCTCGCGGAGTCCGGCCGTCCAGGCGCCGACCCTGGTGGCGACATGCCCGAAGTCGCTGCCAGGGTCGATCTGAATCCGCAGCCGCAGATGCGGGTCCGGGTCGTGGTAGCGCAGAAACCAACACAGCGACTGGTCGTCCAGTGTGGACAGCAGGGCGGGCAGGTGGCTGGTGAGGATGGTGTTGTGCCGATCCGGGTGCCCGTAGAGCTTCACGTAGAGCCAGCCCCCGGCGGCGGGGAGGTGCCCGTGCTCCCTGCTGATCACCTGGCGCGGCCACTCCCGCCGTGGGACGGGTTCAGTGGTGGCGGCGAGTGGGATGACGATTTCGTGGGCGCGTCCGTCGATCCAGTCGAACGCGCCGGCATCGGGTGCTTCGCGCACCGGGACCTGCCCGGCGCGGTCGAGTTCGGCGCGCAGCAGGTGCTGGTGGGCAGGTTCGGCCAGGTCCAGGCGCAGGCGGCGATCGCTCTCGCCGACGTAGACCTCGTCCGGCACCCGGTAGCTGCGCTGCCAGTTGCCCAGACTGTCCGCCCAGTCCCGCCGCGAGGCATCGGGGCCGGGCAGGTCGGTGGAGGTGAGTAGCCAGCGGGCCGGGGACAGGATGGTGCGCCGGTAGCGCAGCCGGGGCAGGAACGGCAGTCGGGCTGCTGCTCCCCAGGAGAACGCGGTGCATGCCGCGGTGCGGGCGGTGCTGACCTCGCACAGGAACCGCAGCAGCGGGTGGCTCTGCTTGGCGAACTCCACGGCGCTGAACAGCACCGGTTCCACCGCGCGCCTCCGCGAGCGCGACACCAGGTATAGCCGCCGCGCATCAGCGGTAACCGCGAGGTCGCCGAGCAGGACCTGCTGTGTGCCCGGGTGCTGGGCCGGGTGTTCGGCGAGGGAGAGCACATTCGGCAGCACCGCGGGGTTGCGGGCCACGTTCTCGGCGCGCGGATACAGCGGCGCCGCCGACGCCTGCACCAGCAGCGCGTCCTCGGTGATGGTGGGAAGTCCTTGGTATGCCTTCGAGATCCGGTCGCGGTCGGCCGGATGGAACAGGTCGAGGAACCGTCCGGCCGAGACGCCTGCCGCGCGGGACACCCCGGTGACAGCCAGCTCGAAGTCGCCATGGTGAAGGGCGTCGAGGGTGGACGCGTGAACACGGACCCGGAGTTGGGTGTGCGGTTGCACGGTGGCGCAGGCGAGGTCGTCGACCGCCAGTTCCGCGATCAGCGCCTCGTCGAGCACGATCTCCTGGTGCCCACGCATCACCGCGTTCTGAACCAGGGCGAGAAGCGCGGTGTCGCGGTCGGACAGGGGGCGCTCGGCGGGCGGGGGCAGGCGGGAATCCCGGTATCCGGCGGGATAGCCCAGGCCGGTGTCCGCGTTGACCAGCTCGATCACCGGGACAAGGCCGTCGACTCCAAATCGTTCGAGGAATCGCCCGTGGTAGCTCTGCCAACTCGGCGAACCGAACGGTTCGGGGGTCAATCGGACCAGCACCGCGGCGGCGGCCTCCGTTTCCCGAGCGACGATCTCCGGCAACACCACGTCGGCGTCCAAGCGCAGGTCGAGCGCGACAGGGCGGTCGCTGCGTGCGGTCGCCGCCATCGTCGTTGACGTCGAGTCGCGGAGCTTGTGGTCGAGCGCGAACGCGGTCGCCTGGTCGTGGGTGCTCAGGTCGGCGTGGATGCCGCGCAGCGTGGCCAGCAGGTCCCTCGGTCCGGCCGCAGTGTCGACGTCCGCCGCGGCCAGGGCCTCGATGAGGTGGGCCAGCGGGTCGGTCGAGGTCGTGGGCGAGCGCAGGCTGGTGATCAGGATGCCGTGCGTGACCAGATCGGCCAGCACCCGGTCGATCACCGATGCCGACGTGGTCGGATATTCCGACGACAGGGTGTTCGCCAGGTCGCCCAGCACGACCGGGGTCCGCGCGGCGGCGATGATGGTGCCGAACGCGTCGAGGTAGCGGACCGACACCTCCGTGGGCGTGCTGTCGGCGCCCCCCTCGGCTTGCCGGTAGCTGATCACGAGTTTCCCGTCGCGGACGAACGCGACGTTGTTCACCACGACCGACAAACGCCGCCGTAGTTCGGGGTCGTTCTCCAGTCGGGTGATCACAGTGGTGAGCCAGGTCGTGTCGACTCGCGTGGCCACCCGGTGCTCGTCGCCGACGCGCGCCACCACCGGGGTGCCGAAGGCGACCGGCGCTACTCCGGCGAACAGCCCGAACAGTGTCACCCGGCCGCCGCAACGCAGCAGATACCGGGCGGTCGAGAGCACCGCGCGGCGGATCTCCCGGTCAGGGCGGGGCTTGCCGTCGCAGATCTCCTGCACGCGGCGGGCCAGGACGGGGCTGGCGACCTCGACGGCCGCCGCGAACTCGGCGGGCGTCCACACCTGGCGCAGCCACAGCCGCCACCTGGTGATGCCCTCGGCGCTGGTGTCGGTCAGGTCCGGCCATTGGGCAGGCACCGTGGGCAGTTGCGCTGCCGCACGCACCACGGCGGCGTCGACGAACCGGTACATTCCTTGCTCCCCACAACGGAAAGCCTGTGCCCGGCGGCGCGAACGCCCCGCCGGGCACAGACCCTGTCCCGGAATCAGATGATCGACGCGATGTCGCCCTACGGGCAGGAGTTGCAGGCCGACTCGCACGTCTGGCCGCAGTTGTCGTCGGTCAGCCGCAGCAGGTCATCGACGACCCCGCCCGCCTCCACGATGGTGATGTCGAGATCCCAGTCCGAGTCCGTCGCGGGCGTTCCCGCCTGCGGGGCCAGGTGATCCAATTGTGCGGTCACAGAACCTCCTTTGTTGTTGGTGATGGTGTTTCTCACTCCCGGGTTCCCCGTGCGGCACAGGTCGCCCCGGGGTCAGCTCCCGACCCGGTCAGGGCCAGAAGATGACAACTCGGGTGTGGATCTTGTCCACGACCAGCCCCTTGCCGAGCTCCGCTTCCGGGGTCGCGGCCGGATACACCTCGATCCGCGCCCCGGAACCGTGGCGGTGGTCTCGGTCCCACGCGCGCAGCCACTCGACGTACTCCTGCGCGAGAGCGTCGGCGTCCGGACCGTGTGCCAGCACCCCGGTCTCGAACTCGTCGGTACCCTCGATCCGACGCTTGGTCCGGTAAGCGAAGCTGCCGCCCCGCACCGTGGTCGGCACACCCCGGATCGCCGCCGGACCGACCAGACCGCGCTCGATCGGCCCCTTGGTCGCCGTGAGCAGACCGAAGACCGGCGCCGTGGTGCCGACGAAGAAGTCCATCCCGTCGACCTGGTCGAACACCACACCCGACCACCGTTGCACGCGCGGGGCGTGCAACGCCTCCCGCAGCCGGTCGGCGTCGATGTCCTGGTCACGGTCGACCCGGATACCGACCTCATCCCCGTCCAGCGCCACCATGTACTCGGTGTGGGCGCCCTCGCCCTGCATCGGGACGAACCCGCACAGCCGGTAGCTCTGGCTCACCAGACGATCCCCGTCGCGGTCGAACGCGATCGACCGGGTCAGGCCGCGTAGCCGCAGCGGAACAACGATGCGTCCGCGCTCGGTGAGCTGGTTGACCCAGGTCGCGGGGATGTCCCACGCGCCCGTGGTCACGATGATCCGGTGGAACGGGGCGCGATCGGCGACACCGTGCGCGGCGTCGGCCAACACCACCTCGACCTTGTCGTACCCTGCGGCGGTGAGGTAGCGCCGAGCGCGGTCGACAATGTCGGGATCGATGTCAACCGAGGTCACCTCCCCGGCCTCGCCGACAAGTTCGGCGATCAACGCCGCGTTGTAGCCGCCCGATCCGATCTCCAGAACCCGCATACCAGGCCCAATCTCGGCCTGTTCCAACATCATTGCCTGAATATCGGACGCGGACACCATGCTGGTGGCCACGCCGAGCACGTCCCGCTTGGTGTGCAGCGTGGTCACGGTGGCGTAGGCCCGCTCCAGTGGTTCGCCCGGTGCGAACAGGTGCCGGGGAACCGCACCGACGGCGTCGGCGACGCGGTCGGTGCGGATCACTCCGATGTCGCGCAGTTCGCCGACCATCGCCGAGCGGAGCGCATCGGCATGCGCGGACTCGGCGGTGTCTGGGGTGCCGCGGTCGACACCGTCATCTCGGAGTGTGTTCATACGATCACTCTTCCAGCTCTCCTTGGGTTGAGATCGTCCGGATCAGAAGGTGCTCACACCGGCCACGCTCGGTCTCCCGGCGGAGGGTGCGTGCCTGCGTGTCACCTGGGTTGTGGTCGCCTCGGCAGTGATGAGGTGTTGGTGGGCGGTGGTCCAGACCGAGCAGGGATGTTGGCGGGGGCGCAGCCACCCCGAGCACTGCGGGCAGCGGCCGTGCTCGTTGGGCCGGTGCTCGGCCAGCAGCGTTCGCCACGCCAAGGTCAGCCTGATGATCTCGGTGTCCGCCAAGGCAGCGCGGGTCGCCGTCGCCGGCCAGGATCTCATCCATCGTGGGGCTCCTCGGTGAGCCGGGCGTGCGAGTGCGGCCGTGAGTGGGCTCGGGGTCGGCGGCCACAGGCGTGGATGCAGATCCTGGGGTACCAGCACGTCCACGACGATCCCGGCGTCGTGCGGTGTGCGGCGTCGGAGAATCTGGCGCAGGGCCGGGATTGGGTGGAGCACAGCGGACCGGCCCGGGTTCGCGCGGGGGAGGCAGGTGCGCGCTCATGTCGTCGATCGCCTTCGCCAGGCGGCCGACCGGGCTGTCTTGCGCGACCAACGATGACGGCCACGATGCCTCGCAACCCGATCGGGCGCGTTCACGTCGCGGCCGCCGGCCCGGCCAGGGTTTGGTAGCGGGGCAGACACCGGCTGCCGGTGCGCAGGTCGGCGAGGAGGTCGTCGTAGGCGGTGGCCAGTTCGCCGAGTTGGTGCCAGGCCAGGTGAATCTGTGCGCGGGCGACCGCTCCGGCGTCGTTGTCGGCGTTGTCGAGCAGGTGCCAGCGCATCCACGCGCACGCCACCCGGTCCACGAGCTGCCCGAGGGTTTCGGTGTGCAGGCGCCCGATGCGGTGCTCGGTCAGATCGGTGGCTGCCCAGACGTCGATGCGGTCGATCAGCACCGCGCGGGCGGCGTCGGCGGCGTTGATCGCGCGGGTCGCGGCGGCCACCACGTGTTCGTCGGCGTGCGGGTCGCAGGTCAGGTGCTGGGCCTCGGCCCGCAGCCAGTGGTGGGTGGCCAGCCCGGCGGCCGGGGTGAGCACCGGGTGTTCGGCCGGGGTGCTGGTGAACGCCCGCACCACGACGTTCGCTTTGGGCGGTGTCGGATGGTCGTCGAGGGGTTCCGCAGCGACCTTGTCCCCGATCGCGGTAGTCACGCCGCCGACCTCCTGTGTCCCGTGTTCGGTGTGTGATGCGGTTTTGTGCTCTTATGGAGCGGGGCCTCGACACCGGTCGCGGCCCGTCACGCTGGTGAAAATGCGATGGTCTGAGTCCACCAGCCCGCACCATCGGAAACGACCACGCCCGGAACCCACCCTGAACCCAGAGAGGGGACATTCAGGGGACATTCCGGGACTGAGCGTGGTTGAGCGTCTACCGTGTGCGCATGGCGCAGCGTGTCGACGCCCGCATTCCCAATGCGGCCCTGATCCAGCTCCGGGAAGACGCCGGGCTCGCCCAGCAGGACCTCGCTCAGGAACTCAACGACCTCGCGGCCCGCAAACACGCGAAGCACCCACAGATCACCAAGAAGACCGTCGGCCGCTGGGAACGCGGCGAAGTCGGCCTGCCCCAACCGTTCTACCGTCGGCTGCTGGCCGAGTACTTCGACGTCGCCGTCGATGAACTCGGGTTCCGCCGCGTGCGCCGGGCCGTCCCCGGTCCCGCCAGGGGCTCGGAGGAGCTGCTCACCCTGGTCGCCGTGCCCGGCCGCCTCGAACCGCGTGTCGAGGCTGATCAGCGCCAGTGGCGCCACGTTCGGACCGGGCTCAACGCCCACCGTCACGGCCTGGCCGTGCTCGCCCAGCAGCTCTACCCCGACCACCAGGTACAGGGTCTGGAAGCCACCGGCGTCATCGCCCACCCCTCATGGATCCCCGACCAGCCGGTCCCGCTCGGCGGCCTCGCGCTCGAACTGGACACCAGCGCGCCCGAGCCGGTCATCGTCGGAGACGAGCGGGAAACCGCCGCCATCCGGCCGCTCGCGTCGACCGAAGCCCGCTACCGCCGCTACCACCACGCCGTGCGGGACCTCGCCGCGCCGAGGCTGTTCGAGAACCGGCTCTGTTTCCGGCTGCTCGGCATGGACTGGGCCGACCCGACCCTGCGGATGCAGTTCGGGCAGATGGGGTTCTTCGACTCCATCGACATCAACGAAGCCCTCGCCCACGAAACCGCCCTGCACCACCTCGGCTCCACCGACCAAGACTCACTTGCCGGCAAGGCGTCCTGGCGACGGCTGGCATTCCGCAAACTCATCGGCGACCCCGCAGACCTGTCCCGCAGGCCGATGATGGGCGCCATCGGCACACTCACCATCCGCGGCGGCGACTCACCCAGAGTCGTTCTGCACCAACGCGACGGCGCACGCGTCGCCGGAGGCGGCGGCATGGCCCACCTGCTCCCAGCGGGAATCTTCCAACCCTCCAGCTACGTGCCCGCCGCGGTCGACGCCGACTTCAGTCTCTGGCGCAACATCCAACGCGAGTACGCCGAAGAACTCCTCGGCCACGACGAATACGACGGCAGCGGACGCCCGATCCACTACGACGAACTCGAACCTTTCATCACCATGGACAGCGCCCTGGCCGACGGCCGCATCCGCGTCTGGTGCCTCGGTATCACCCTCGACGCTCTCACCCTCTGCGGGGACATCCTCACCGTCGCCGTCATCGACCCCGACCTCTACGACGACCTGTTCGGCGACGCGGTCAACAGCAACGCCGAGGGCACCGTCCCCGCCCACGCGTTCCCGTTCGAGGCCAACACCCTGCTGCGACTGCGCGAACTCGGCCAACTCTCCCCAGGAGCCGCAGCCGCCCTCCACCTCGCATGGCGGCACCGAGCCACCCTGCTCCACCCGTAGTCGTGAACCCCACTCAGCGCACCGCGAGGGATACGGCAGGTCTCGACGCGCGGTGGCCATGTGCACCGAGTCCAGCGGCGAAACGGCTGTAGTGGAGTTGGGCGCCCGCGAGCCGGATCCTGGCCTCGGCGCTGATCAGCCGCTGAGTGACCGCCTCGGCCGGGTCATCCAGCAACAGGTAGGCCGTCGGGATGTCGTGACGGGCAGCAGCCCCACGGACGAAGTCCAGAGCGAGGGTGCTGGAACCGACCCCAGGATGAGCACCGGGCGCCTCGACCGGGTCCTCGAAAGCCGATCCGGTCGCTGCTGTCCAGTGGTGCGCCGATGTCGGTGAAGCTGCCGCCCAGGACCCGGCCTGCTCCACACCACCGCCCGCGCCGCCGCCGACGCCATCAACCCCGCTCTCGCCGCACACCTGCCCGCGCTCACCGAACGGCTCCTCGCCCACCTGGACCTGGCCGACGCGGGCACCGAACTGCTCGACGGACGGGCCGGAGCCGCCCTCGCCCTCCACGCCGCGATCACCGGCACCAACCCGGCCACCCGCTGGGACGCCTGCCTGCTGCTCGCCTGAACCACCACCGGACACTCCATGGACGCCGACATCGACACCGGACCCGCCGACACCGGTTGGACGCAGGTGACCGTGCGGATCGACGACTACGCCACCGCCGAACACGTCGGCACCACCCACCTCGGCCCGCTCATGTCCACTGCCGAGGACGCCGGCCTCATCACCTGCTGGTGGTTCGTCCGGAAGAACCCGCACTGGCGGCTGCGCTGGCGACCCGCGCCCCACGCAGCACACGCCGCAGACCACACCGTTCGGCAAGCGCTGAACACTATGCGCACCAACGGAACCATCGCTGAGACGACCGAGACGATCTACGAACCCGAGATCCACGCCTTCGGCGGCGACACGGCCATGGACCTGGCCCACCGCCTCTTCCACGCCGACAGCCGCCACCTTCTCCACCATCTCGCCGGTGACCACGGCCGCCGTCCGAGCCGTGGCGACAGACGGCGTGAGCTGACGATGTTGCTGTGTAGCAACCTGATGCGCGCCGCCGGGCAAGACTGGTACGAACAGGGCGACATCTGGGCTCGCGTCGCCCACAACAGGCCGCTACCAACCGCCAGCCCGGCAGACCAGATTAGAGTCGCCCTGCCTGGTCTCCAGCGGCCGATGACCGTCGATGGCGGCCCGGCCAGTCCGCTGTTACAGGCTGGTGGATCTCTGGGCCACATCGCCGGTTGGGCTGCCGCGTACGACACAGCCGGACGGCACTTGGGCACCTGGCCAGTGCCGGAACACTCCGACGAGGCGTGCGTGCCGTCCTGGCTCACCACGTGATCTTCCACTGGAACCGCCTCGGGCTGACCCATGAAACCCAGGCCCTGCTCGCGCACACCGCCAAGTCGGTCGTCCTGGACATGTGAGCGTCGATCGGAGCCGGTCTAGCCAGGAACGTCGATGAAGGGCAACCCGACAGCGGCCAGCGTGGTCTGGAGGTTGATGCGAGTTGTGTGGGTCCGAGAGACCCATCGTGGACGAGGTGACTTCTCCGCATACGAAAGCGGCCCCCGACGAGGTGTCGGGGGCCGCGGTGCGCTTGGTCAGCGGTCGAGGCGGCCGGCCTTGGCCGCGGTCAGCAGGTCGGCCAGGTCGACGCCCAGGGTGGCGCCCGCCGGGTTCTTGCTGTCGCGGACGGCGCCGATGTTGGCGAGTTCGACGCAGTTGCTCTCATCCCCGCTGCGGCTGCTCTTGCGCCAGGCAATTTCCACGCAATTGCCCTCGTTCATGCTGTAGCTGCTCTTGCGCCAGGCGATCTCCACGCAGTTGCCCTCGTTGCCGCTGCGGCTGCTCTTGCGCCACGGCCCGAACATGTTCTCAGTCATCCGCGGTCCTCACTCTCGTTCCAGATCGCTCGCGATCGACCGCAGCAGGCGCACAGATGCCTGCTCGTCCAGCGCGAGATCTGCCAGCTTCTCCGCGGTCAGCCTATAGAGCGCGACCTTGTCCTCGTCGTCCAGAAACAGGCCCGTGGTCCTGTCCTCGACATGGACGACCGTCGGGTCCGTAGCGAAGTCCATGATCAAAAACTGGCCGTGCAATCCGGGATGCTCGACGACAGTGGCCGGGATAGAACTCGTGGGCGCTGGGGATCAGCAGGGGGGCGGCGAGACCGGATGGCCGGGGGGCATCGCCGAGTGGCAGGTCCGGGCACGCGACGACGAACCCGACCAATCACGACAGCGCAGGTGCACGCCCCATCGCGGTCGATCGCCGTTCGGCGGGTGTGCCCGGACGCCCAACCTCCGATCCAGAATGTGGCCGATCAGTTGGCGGCGGTGTGGGTCGCCGAGAGTTCGGTGACGAAGGTGAGCCACCGCGGGTGACCGAAGACCAGCTTCGGTCCGTCGCTGTTCTTGCTGTCGCGCACGCCCACGTCCCGCGTCGAGTGCGCGACTTCGACGCAGGCGTTGTTGCCGCCTTCACTGAAGCTGGACTTGCGCCAGTGCCCGACCTCGACGCAATTGTTGTTGCCGCCGTTGCTGAAGCTGGACTTGCGCCACATCCAGTGGCCCGAGGTGTGCTGGCTCTCGGTGTCGCTCATCGGTGGACTTCCTTCCGGTGCGTGCAGTGTGTGCGGTTACGACGGCCGCGACAGCGCACGCAGGAACGGTCGGGTCTGCTCCGGCCCCAGAGCATGGACCCGCTGGTGTTCCCAGAACGTGGCGAACCTGGTTAGGTTCTTCTCGTCGTGCAGGAGGTCGCCGCCGTCGTACTTCTCAACGTACGTCACCTGGACCGCCGGATCGGAGTCGAACCCGAAGATCACGTAGGTCTCCTCCTGGCCCGGGTAGTAGCCGTGCCGGAACGGCGCGACCTGCACCTCGATGTTCGGCCGGTCGAGCGCCTCCATCATGTGACGGGCCTGGCCCTCCAGGACCGTCGAGTCGCCGTCGACGTTCTCCAGGGAGCGCAGCGCCGCCTCGTGGACGACGAACCAGAAGCTCTGGTCGGCGTTGTCCAGCACGGCTTGGCGTGCCAGTCGGTTCTCCGTGTACTGGTCGATCTGGTCGCGGGTCAGTGAAGGACGGAAGGCGCGGAAGATGTAGCGCATGTAGTCCTCGGTCTGCAGCAGCCCGGGAATCACCATGCTGGTGTGTTCGGAGCGAGTTGCTGCTGTGCCCTCCAGGTCGATTACGGAGCGCATGTCGCCCTCGAAACGGTTGCGCAACGCGCTCTTGCGGCGGGGTGGGTTCTTCTTGCCCAGCACGGCCAAGCGGTGACAGTCCTCGCGGGTCGCCGCGTCGGCTTTGTACAGATCGAGCAGGCTGTCCAGGTCGGGCGGGCTCGTCGAGCTGGTCGCACCCTCGAAGTAGGCGACCTTCGACTGCGACCAGCCGTAGTACTCGGCGGCCTGCTTCTGCGAATAACCCGCGCCGTCGCGCAGGATCGCCAGCTTGCGACCACAAATGATCTTGTAGACCAGCGGTGGCAGCGGACCACGGCTCATCGAGTCGACCTCCTCCGTCGGTGTCGGGCCAGGTGCGTCACGGACCGTAGCAGGAACAGGTTCACCCGAACGATTGAAGATAACTCTGCATATGCAGTGCTACGTTCTTTCGTGTCGTCCAGTTTCGCGCACCGGAGGGAGTACCTGGATGCATAGCCATCTTAGCGCCGTAGGTTGGCCGGACACCGCCCGGGGCGGGAGGACCGGGCGAGGGGACTCGCCGGCAGGTGGTGGCCCGGCGACCAGTGGCGCGTGCAGCGCGGTCGCCGGGCGTGCGCGTCGCCACCGGCCCCCCGCCGGCGGGCGGCTGCACCACGACACGGCCAACGCGCGGTCGTGTCGTGGTGCGGCTGTGCCCTCGGCGGTACACCACGACAACCGAACCAGGGTGTCCCATGTGGACTGAATGGGTCGCGGCCGGTGTGGTCACGCTTGTCACGCTCGCCCGGTTGGTGGTCCACCGATTCGATCACCCCACCGTGCTGGGCGACCGCACGTTCGTTGAACTGTCCACAGTGGAAGAACCGGCCAGGGGCGTCAGACGTCGGAGGTGGTGGTGATGGGCGTGGTTCCGTTGTTGTGGTTGCTGACGGTCGCCGCAGGGGCATGACTGTGGTTCGGCTCGTCGGGTTGGTGCGGGGTGGGCGGCGGGACAGGTCGGATCGGGCCGCCTACGCCTCGGTGGTGGCCCGTGCGCGGGCCGCGCGGACCCGCCCGCTGTTGGTGCCTGGTTGTGGCGGGGGGTGTGATGATGCCCGGTCCTGACCGGCTCTCGCTCGATCAGTGGCGGCAGGTCGCCCGCGCGGTGGTGGGTTTGCCCGCGAGCCGGGTGTTCCGCCTGTCGGATCTGGGCGATTGGCACGACGCGCTGGAGCAGGCCGCCCAGGCCCGCGGCGCGGCGGCCGTGCTCGACGGCTTGAGTCAGGACGGGGGCCCGCGATGAGTCCGCCACTGCCGGCCGCGTTGCTGTTGCCCGCGTTGCGTTCGGTGCGGCGTGGGGAGATTGTCGCCACGACCCGTACCGGGGTGCTGCACCACCGCAGCGTCGAGTTGCCGGTGGACGCGTTCACCGCGTTGGTCGTCGCGCGCCGGGAGCGCTTGGTGGAGTTGGCCGACGAGCGTGATCCGTTTGACGGGTGGATACCGGTGCGGCTGACCGAGATCGGACAGCTGCTGCTGCGCCGCTGGACCACCCGCACCGCGGGCCCGCCAACCCCCGCACCCGAGGCGCGCCCGCCCGGTGTCGCCGCGTCGCGTCGCCGGCCCACCGGCCGATAGCGGGAGCGGAGACGACTGTGGAGTCCGATGTGGACGACGGCGTGCGGTGGGGTGTCAGCTCGATCTACCGGGGGCGCGCGCACCTGCTCTACGACCACGACCGGGCCGGCCTGTGCGGGCTGCCCACCACCGAGGTGTTCTGCCAGCGACCTGCCGCGTTGATCTGCCCCGAATGCGCCATCGCCTATGTGGCCGCGGTGTTCCCCAGCACCCCACCCGTCCACCCCGGCCGGCCGGTCGCGGGCCGGGCCGTGCCACCGGCATTCCACGACCGAGACCAGACGGGCACATGGTGACCGAGTCCATCCCCGACCCCGTGCCCGCGACGCTGCGTTTGCTCGGCGCCGAGCTCCGCCGGGCCCGTCGAGCACGCGGGTGGACGCTGCGGGATCTGGCCGAGCGGCTGCCCGTCGATATCAGCCGGGCCAGTGTGGCCGGTTACGAGTACGGCACCCAGCAATGCACTGTCCAGCGGCTGATCGAGATCTGCGACGCCCTCGCTGTCTCCGCGCCACGACTACTCGCCCGCGTGTTCACCCACAGCGACACCGAGATCGACCTGCGCACCCTCGCCGGCCACGAACCCGGCGATCACGACGCGGGCGATTTCGGCGAACTCGGCCCGCTGCGCCGCTGGGCACGCGCCACCCTCGATCACAACCCCGCCGCAACCGGCACCGCCCGACTCGACGCCGCCTCCTTCCACGCCCTGGCCACGTTGTGCGGCATCACCCCCGCCGACCTCGCCGGCCGACTCCACCAGTACCGGCCGCGGTCCGCGGCGAGGACACCCGTGACCGGGCCCTTGCACCCGCCGGGCCCGCCATCGGCCGCACGAGGGGAATCCCGGTCATGACACCCGACCCACACCGCCGCCGCACCGAACCATCCACCGTCGAGATCCAGCCCTGGGTCGGCGAGTTCGGCGACGACATCGCCGTCATGGATCGCGTACTCGATTGCCTGCGCAACCTCGGCCCACCCCGCGACCCGCGGGCGAGAGTGCCCACGTCGAGCCCCGGGTCCACCGAGTGACCATCGGTGAGAACCCGCCGCAGGGCTGTACCTGCCCGACCTCCTGCCCATCCCGCCGCGCCAAGCACCAGGCTCCGGCGCGGTCGGGTCCGGGTTTCGCCGTGGGCGCCATTGCGTGCTGCCGCGCCCTCACCGCCGCCGGGACGGTCGGGCGTGATCGGTGACCGCGTTGGCAGTCGGTGGCGTGGTGCTGCTCGGCGTGCTCGTGGTCGGTGTGGCCGCGGTCGGCGCGATTTTGGCGGTCCGCCAACGACGCACGCGCAACCAGCCGATGTTCCGCCGATACGAGCCGTCCGGGTGGGCCGCCCGGTGGGAACGCACCCGCGACGATCCCGACCACCCCCCGTCCGGGGTGTGGCTGCCCACCGACCACGACGAGCCGGACACGTTGGCGCGCCTGGCGATCGAGTGGGAACGGCAGCGGCGCGAGCGCGGCGGCCGACCGGTCCGCGGACCGGCCACCACACCACCACCACAGTGGCCACCTGCAGGCACTTGACCCCGAGGATCGGTGATGACGACACGACCACCAGCGGCGAACACGACACCCACACCGGCAGCGCCCCGGTCCGGTGTCGCACCACAGTGTCCTGCGACGCCCGACCGGTCGCTGATGTCGCTGCTGTCCGAGCGGGCGCTGCGCCGAGCGTTTCGGCAGTGCGCCCGCCGGGAACCGGTGCCGGGCGCGGACGGCATGACCTGGCGGCAGGTGCGCCTGGACTCGACGCACCTGCTGGCGATGCTGGCGCGACAGTTGGCCGGGGGCACCTGGCGGCCCGGCCCGCTGCGCGAGACCCGCATCCGAAGCGGCACCGGCGAAGCGGTGATCGCTCAGGTGCCGCCGGTCCTGGACAGGTTGGTGCACCGCGCGATGCGTAACGCGCTCGAACCGCTGCTGGACCCGGCCTTCCCCGACTGGGTGGCGGGGTTCCGCCCGCACCGCACGCGGATCACCGCGTTGCGGCAAGCCGACATCCACCGTCGAGCGGGTTCGCGGTGGGCAGCCCGCGTCGACGTCGCGGCGGTATCGGAGGGAACCGGTGTCGAGGAAGTCATCGGCCGGCTCGCCGACTACGTCCACGACGACGCGTTCCTTGCCCGGCTGCGGACCGCGTTGGCGGCCATGGCCTCCCCGCTGGCCCCGGGGTCGTGCCTGGCGCCGATGCTGATCGACCTGCGACTGTCGCACGTGGATCGGCTGATCGTGGGCCTTCGGGTTGTTCGGTTCGCCGACAGCTACGTCGCGCTCGCCGGAACCGAATCCGAGGCACAGGACGCGGTCCACGCCATCACCGCCGCCCTGCAGTCGCAGCGACTGCACCCCACCGAGACCACCGGCAGCGTCCGCGCGGACTTCACCGTCGAGGACCTGTTCTTGATCGGGGCGAACCGATGAGTCTGGAATGGATCGAAGTCCCCGCGGGCATCTGCCGTATCGGCGACTACCCGCGACCGGTACCCGCGTTGCTGTGGACCGCAACCCCCATCACCTACGGGCACCTGCCCGACGACGGCCTGCCGCTCGCACCCGGACTGCCGGTCACCGACGTGACCCACGCCGACGCCGCGCGGATCGCCGAACTCCTGGGCGGGCGACTGCCCACATCGGTGGAGTGGCAGTGGATGGCCGCCGGCCCACAACGGCGACCATGGCCGTGGGGCGATGAACCCTTCAGCGTCGAACGCGCGAACCTGCTCGGCAGCGGCCACGACACCGTCACCCCGGTCGACGCCCACCCCGACGGGGCCACCCCCGAAGGACTGCTCGACGTCGCGGGCAATGTCTGGGAATGGACAGCCGACGCCGCCATACGCGACGGCGTGGTGATCCGAGGCGGCTCCTACGCCACACCACCGGTATGTGCCCGATGCACCTACCGCAACACCGCACCCCCCGACCTGCGGTCCCCGGGAATCGGATTCCGCCTAGTGCGCCCACCGTGACATCCCGACACCGGGCGTCCACCCCTCGGTGGAACCGCCCAGCCGTGTCCCAAGAGGACACAACTCGCCGATCTCGCGCCACCGGGTCCCGCAAACCGATCCACAGTAGACGGTGGCCAGCCCCGCCCGATCCTGTCGCCGGGCAACACACACCGCCAACAACACCACCGCCACGGCCGTGGCGACCCCATCCACGCCCGCGCGCTCGCTCCGACCTCCCGCGGCCCCGGCCCGGCCGGCGCCGGCCGGGAGAGCCAGATCGCGCCGCCACCCGCGTCGGCCTCGGACCCGAGACCGGTCTCACCACGAACGGAGACACCACCCGATGGCGCCCTTCCCCGGCGACCAGGCCACCCCGGCCACCATCACCGTGCTCGCCCAGAACATCACCAAGAACAACCTCGACGCCTGGCCCGTCATCGCCGAACGCATCCGCGCCCACCACCCGGACCTGGTGTGCCTCTCGGAGCTGCCCGACTCCCACACCGAGTTCGCCGCGATCGCCGCGAGCCTCGGCCTGGCGAGTCCCGGCCTGGCCCCCTCACGCAGCGGCGTGCGCACCGCCGTGCTCTACAACCCCACCACCCTCGGCACACACATCGGCTGGGAGACCGAGTACGCGCACAAGACCCACCACGGGTTCGGCGTCGCGACGTTCGAACTCGGGCTGCCCTACCCCCTCGCGGTCACCTCCGTGCACCTGGACCCCTTCGCCATCGACTGGGCCCGCGCGGAGGCATCACTGATCGGCTGCCGGGCCCGCCGCCACGGCCCGCTCGCCATCATCGCCGGAGACATCAACTACTCGCCCGCCCACGGCCCCGAACCCGACTTCGACGCCATGGGCGACTGGAACCTCAACCAGCGCACCATCCTCACCGACCCCGAACTCGGCCTCGACCCCATCGCCGACCGCAGCGTCGCCTGGCGAATCAAGCGCTCCGGGTTCGTCGACGTCGCCGAGGCTCTGCACAACACGACCAGCGACGACAACCTCCTCGCGTTCACCGGAGGACACGAGCGCGTCGACCAGATCTGGGTGTCCCGCCCCTTCCTCAACTGCATCGCCGCCTACCGGCTCATCACCCACCCCGACACCGCCACCAACCACAACGGCGTGCTCGCCGTCATCACCCTCGCAGCGCTGCACATCAGCGACCGCGACCGGGCAGGCCACTGGTAACCCACCCCGCGTCCGTTGGCACAAGACACGGCCGCGCATGGCGAAGGAAGGTCGTAGGCGGGGAGAGACCCGTCCCGGTGGGTCGTCACGTTTCGGTGCACCCACACAGGAGGAATCCCCGATGTCCGACCGACCCGACCTGCCCCCGTCGCCTGGGGCACCACTCCACATCGGACTCACCGACCAGGGTGATGTCGTCGCCGCCGTTCCGTACCTGCTCGGTTTCCATCCCGCCGACTCACTCGTCGCCCTGATGCTTGTCGCCGACGGGAACCGGGAAATCCTCGGTCGGGTAGTTCGGACTGACCTGCCGGACCCGTCCGAGCGAGTCCCGTTCTTCCGGCACCTCGCCGCCGTCGCCGGCGACCAGGCAGCCCGGGCGGTGTCGCTGCTCGTCGTGGGCGGACTGGCAGCCGATGGCGGGGAGCCCTTGCCGCACAGGGCACTCGTCGATGTCCTGCGAGTCGAGTACGGCGCACAGGGGTGTCCGCGTCGATCATGCCGTGTGGGCTGAATCCATTGCGGCGGGACAGCAGTGGCTGCGTTACGCGACGGCCCCGCGGGCCCGCGCCTGCGGGTCGTGGTCCACGGTCCCGGTGAACAACGCCCGAATCTGAGACAGAGCCAGATTTCGAGTGCCGTTGACATCACCCGCCACCGACATTTAGCACGCGTTGGCATGTGTTCCGTCATGCGGTTCCTTGACCACCGCCCGTTGATTGGTCGTCGGTCGTTCGACGAGGTGGGGTGCGTTCAGGACTCGCCCGAGCGGATCCGACCTCCAGGTGCCTCAGTCTCGGAGGCCCTCGCGCATTCCGGGCGAAGTCGGCGCCTCAATGGTGTCCGGCTGGGAGCACCGGAATCAGAGCCGGCCAGGCTGTCTTACTGTCTCTTCCGAAAGAACGCCTCAATGGTGTCCGGCTGGGAGCACCGGAATCAGCTGGCATAGAGTTGGAACAGAAGTGATACGCCCGCGCCTCAATGGTGTCCGGCTGGGAGCACCGGAATCAGCCGCCCCCGGTACCCACTGCTCGACCTGGGAATGTCCCGGCCTCAATGGTGTCCGGCTGGGAGCACCGGAATCAGTGTGTCACCCACGCTACCCGATCCCATGCATGCAGGGCCTCAATGGTGTCCGGCTGGGAGCACCGGAATCAGCAGGTCATCGGTAAAGCCGCCAGCGACAGCAGCCCGCCTCAATGGTGTCCGGCTGGGAGCACCGGAATCAGAGCCCAGGAGCGTCTATCTCTTCGTCGCGGCGGACGCCTCAATGGTGTCCGGCTGGGAGCACCGGAATCAGGTCACACCCAGGGAGATCCCATGTCCGAGATCCAGCCTCAATGGTGTCCGGCTGGGAGCACCGGAATCAGAAGGCAATGGTGGGAGTACACCTCGCCGTCTCGCAATGCCGGCCTCAATGGTGTCCGGCTGGGAGCACCGGAATCAGCTGGCACCTCGCCAAGGGCGGCGTGCCCGTCGTCGTGATCGCCTCAATGGTGTCCGGCTGGGAGCACCGGAATCAGCCGGTCGCGGAACACGAACTCCCCGGACGGTCCGACGTGCCTCAATGGTGTCCGGCTGGGAGCACCGGAATCAGCCAGCAGCAGGCCACCGTCCGAATCCCAGTCGACCAGGCCTCAATGGTGTCCGGCTGGGAGCACCGGAATCAGGTGTCCGAGGATCTGTTGGACACGATCGACGAGTACTCGCCTCAATGGTGTCCGGCTGGGAGCACCGGAATCAGAACGCCCATCCAGGAGCTGAACGGCGACGGCGGGCTGACAGCCTCAATGGTGTCCGGCTGGGAGCACCGGAATCAGTGTTGGACACGATCGACGAGTACTCGCTCCAATTCGCCTCAATGGTGTCCGGCTGGGAGCACCGGAATCAGGGCTCGGGGTTTTCGGGCCCTGTGACCTGCGAGGATACCTGAGGTTGCGAGCGGTCCGCGAGGGTGATCGTCGTGGGGGTGGCGCGGGTGG
>NZ_JBQTHF010000071.1:0-74736 GCF_052390155.1 Actinokineospora sp.
CGAGTGCTGGCCGACAAGGCCTACGGATCCCGCGCCAACCGGTCCTACCTGCGTGGCCGTGGTATCCGGTGCACCATCCCGGAAAAGACCGACCAGATCCGCAACCGCAAGAACAAGGGCCGTGCCGGTGGTCGCCCACCGGCCTTCGATCCGGAGATCTACAAGCAGCGCCACGCCGTGGAATGCGGGATCAACCGGCTCAAACGCAACCGTGCCGTCGCCACCAGGTACGACAAACTCGCCGTCCGCTACGAGGCCACGGTCCACATCGCCACGATCAACGAGTGGCTACGACTTTGAGACACAGCCTAGTCGCGGCGGGCTTCTTCGCGCAGGGGTCCGCCGGGCCGGAGGAGTTTTTCCATGACGGCCAGCGGGTGGTGCTCGACGCGGTACCAGCTCCAGGTGCCGCGGCGTTCGCGGGACAGGATGCCCGCGGCGACGAGGATCTTGAGGTGGTGGCTGAGTGAGGACTGCGGCATGGCGAACTCGTCGGCCAGGTCGCAGAAACACGCCTCGCCCTGTGGGGACTGCCTGACCAGTGCGACGAGTTGGACCCGGACGGGGTCGGACAGAGCCTTGAAGAGCCGGGCCGCGGCCGCGGCGCCGTGGTCGTCGAGGGGGTCCTCGCCGACACGCAGAACTGCCAGCGGTACCACCCCGTTCCTCTGCTCGACCGTCGATCCACCCGCCATGATGACATCATCAGCATCCTTGGTGAATGGAAGGTGAACGAGGCTGGTCGGCGTCGGGCACGAGGAACTGATATCCGAGGCCGCGGATGACCCGAATCCACTGTGGATTGTGGTCGTCGTCACCCAGCCGTCTGCGCAACCGGGCGATGTGGACAGTCAGGGTGTTGCTGCGCGCTTTGGGACGGTCGTCCCAGACACCGCGCAGCAGCTCGGCGCGGGTCAGCACAGCGCCTGCCCGCTCGGCGAAGAATCGCAGCAGCAGGAACTCCAGCGGTGGCAGTTCGATGAGGCGCCCGTCGAGCCACATGCGGGGGACGGCGCCGTCGATGCGCAGCCTGCCCAGGTCGATCGCCATCGGCCGAAGTTCGACGTGGGTGGGGTCGGGCGCGAGGGAACGCAGCAGGGCGAGCAACTCGGTCGGTCGGTACGGGCGAGGTGCGACCATGCTCGCGCCCAACTCGGTGACCCTGGCGGCGAAGTCGCCGGACCCTGCTCCCGCGCCGACCACCACCGGCATGTCGGGGTCGTCGGCGCGGACGATGGACAGGAACTCGACCGGGTCGAGCCTGCCGACCGCGGGGCCGAGTACGACCACGTCCGGACACGTGCGGCCGAGCACGAGCAACGCTTCGGCCGGGTCCGCGCAGACCCGGACCTCGACGGGTTGCCCGGCCCACGCCGCGACGAGTTCGTGCACGATGTCGGCCTCGTGGTCGACTACGAGGACGGCAAGCCGGTCCGGCAGTCTGCCGTTCGCGGCCAGGCACGCCCGCCGCCGCGCGTGGAACTGCGAGTTGTCTGACTCCCACGGGCGCACCAGTGTCCCCTTCACGGTGTCAGCCGAATCGGCCGGAGATGTAGGCCTCGGTCCGCGGGTCCGCGGGGTGTTGGAAGATCGTCTCGGTGGTGTCGAACTCGACGAGCTTGCCGGTGCGGTGGCCGAGTTCGTCGGCCTCGGCGGTGAAGAACCCGGTGCGCTGAGAGATCCGGGCCGCCTGCTGCATGTTGTGGGTGACGATGATGATGGTGAACACGCTCGCCAGGTCCGCCATCAGGTCCTCGATCTTGGCGGTGGCGATCGGGTCCAGTGCCGAGCAGGGCTCGTCCATCAGGATGACCTCGGGCCGGGTCGCGATGGCGCGGGCGATGCACAGCCGCTGCTGCTGCCCGCCGGAGAGCCCGTAGGCGTTCTGCTTGAGCTTGTCCTTGACCTCGTCCCACAGGGCCGCGCCGCGCAGCGCCTCCTCGACGGTGTCGTCCATGTTGTCGACTTTCATACCGGTGACCCGCGGGCCGTAGGCGACGTTGTCGTAGATGGATTTCGGGAACGGGTTGGGCTTCTGGAACACCATGCCGATGCGGCGGCGGACCTCGATGACATCGACGCCGTCGCCGTAGATGTCCACGCCGTGGAAGGCGACCACGCCGTCGACCCGGGCTCCCGCGACCAGGTCGTTCATCCGGTTCAGGCAGCGCAGCACGGTGGACTTGCCGCATCCGGACGGGCCGATCAGCGCGGTGATCTCCGTGCTGCCGAAGTGCATGTCGACGTCGGTCACCGCGAGGAAGTCGCCGTAGTAGACGCTGAGGTCCTTGATGCTGATCACGCCGTCAGGTGCTCCGGTCGGGGATTCGAGGGCGTGCCCGGCCCCGGTGTGGATCTTGGCTACCGGGGCGTGGCGGACGGGGTCGGCTGAGGTCACAGTGGTGGACTCCGGTCGGGTCATGGGCGTACTCCTGTCACCAGTTGCGTCGGTAGCGGTTTCGCAGCCAGATCGCGACGGCGTTCATCGCCAGCAGCATGATGATCAGCAACAGGATCGCGGCATAGGCGAGGTCGCGGAACGCGACGCCGGGCTGCGGGATCAGGTTGTAGATCTGGACGGGCATGGTGGTGTATCGGGAGAGCACACCGTCGGGGTTGAACGTGACGAACGTGGTGGCACCGACCAGGATCAGTGGAGCCGCCTCGCCGATCGCCCGGGACAGCGCCAGGATCGACCCGGTCGCGATACCTGGCACCGCGGAGGGCAGCACCTGCTTCCAGGTGGTCTGCCACTGGGTCGCTCCCAACGCGAGCGAGCCGTCGCGGATTTCTCTGGGCACCGACCGCAGCGCCTCGCGGGTGGTGATGATGATGACCGGGAGGATCAGCAGCGCCAGCGCGATCCCGCCGGCGAGCAGAACGGCGCCGATCGAGACCGGGCCGCGCACGACGAACGCGAGCGCGAGGATGCCGTAGATCACCGCGGGCACCGCGGCGAGGTTCTGGATGTTCAGCTCGATGAGCCGGTTCCACCACCGGCGCGGATCGGCGTACTCCTCCAGGTAGATCGCGGCCGCGATCCCCAGGGGCAAGGCCAGGGCGGCGGTGACGCCCATGACCCAGAGCGTGCCGTAGAACGCCGACTCCACGCCCGCGGTCTCCGGGGTGATCTTCGAGGGCTGCGCGGTGATCAACTCCGGGCCGAACCGGGCGAGCCCGTCCCGCAGGATCGTGAACAGCAGGAAGAACAGGAAAACCACGGCGATCGCCAGGCACGCCCACAGCACCAACGCGAACAGGGCAGAGGCCGGGCTTGATCTGCGAGCGTCGGTCAGCGACCGCTCGGACGGCGGAACGGGGAGCCGGGTCGCGGTGCTCATCAGTAGGCCTGCCTGTACTTGCGGACCAGCCGGATGCTGATCATGTTGATCACCAGGGTGATGAGGAACAGCAGCGAGCCGATCGCGAACAGCGAGTAGTAGACCGGGCTGCCCTGGGGTGCGTCGCCGGTGGCGACCTGGGCGATGAACCCGGTCATGGTCTGCGCGCTCTCGGTCGGGTCGAGGCTGAGCCGGACCTGGTTGCCCGCGGCGATGGCGACGATCATCGTCTCGCCCACGGCGCGGGAGATGCCGAGCACGATCGCGGCGACGATCCCGGACAGCGCCGCAGGGAACACCACGCGCAGTGTGGTCTTCATCCGGTTGGCGCCCAAGGCATACGAGCCCTGCCGCAGCGCGCTCGGCACCGCCGACATCGCGTCCTCCGACAGTGACGCGACGGTGGGCAGGATCATGAAGCCCATGACGAGGCCGGCCGACAGCACGCTGAACAGGCCGTTGATGTCGACGAACGTCTGCAGCAGCGGGGTGACCACCGTGATCGCGAAGAAGCCGTAGACCACGGTCGGGATGCCCGCGAGTACTTCCAGGATCGGCTTGACGATGGACCGCAACCTGCTCGACGCGTACTCCGAGAGCAGCATCGCCACTCCGAGGCCGAGCGGGACGGCGACCAGCAGCGCGATCACGGTGGTCACCATGGTGGCGGTGACCAACGGCAGGGCGCCGTAGGACTTGTCGGTCCAGTCGAACTTGGCACCGAAGATCGCCGTCCACTCGGTACCGAAGAGGAACTCGACGATGCTGACGTTCTGAAAGAATGTGACCGTAGGGGCGAGCAGCGAGAACACGATGCCGACGGTGATCAGGACCGACAGCAGCGCGGCACCGACCAGCGCGATCTTGATGATCCGCTCGCCCCAGCGTGGATGCTGCCTGCTCAGGTCGATCGTCGCGCCGGAAGACCCGAGCGGGCGGCTCCCCCCGGTGGGGGAGCCGCCGCCCGGCCGGCGGATGCCGGTCGTCACTTGCCGCCTGCCTTGGACTTCAACGTGTCGAGCGCCGACTTGGCCTTGGCCTTCTGCTCATCGGTCATCGGCACGAACTTCGCCGCCTTGACGATGTCGTCGTTCTTCGCCAGATAGAACTCGGCGAACCCGACGACCTGGGCCTTCTTCAGACCCGCGTCGGAGACGTAGATGAACAGTGGCCGCGCGAGCGGGGAGTAACTGCCGTCCTGCGCGGTCTTGAGGGACGGCTCGACGCAGCCCTTGCCGCCGTCGACCTTGAGCGCCTTGAGCTTGTCGGTGGCCTCTTCGTAGTAAGAGAAGCCGAAGTAGCCCAGCGCGCCCTTCGAACCGCTGACACCCTGGATGGTGACGTTGTCGTCCTCGGTCGGGTTGTAGTCCTTGCGGCTGTCGCCTTCCTTGCCGTTGATCTCGGCAGTGAAGTAGTCGAAGGTGCCCGAGTCCGCGCCCGCGCCGTAGAGGCTCATCGGCTCGTTCGGGTACTTCGGGTCGAGCTCGTTCCAGTTCTTGATCGTCGAGGTCGGTTCCCAGATCTTCTTCAACTGCTCGACTGTGATGCAGTCGATCCAGTTGTTGTTCTTGTTCACCACGACGGTCAGCGCATCGTTGGCGACCTGGAGCTCGCTGTAGGCGATGTTCTTCTCCGTGCACAGCTTCTTCTCCTCGTCCTTGATCGGACGGGAGGCGTCGGAGATGTCGGTCTCGCCATTGCAGAACTTCTTGAAACCGCCGCCGGTACCGGAGGTGCCCACGGTGACGGTGACACCGCCGTTCGCGTTCTGGAACAGCTCGGCCGCGGCCGACGACAGCGGCTCGACGGTGCTGGACCCGTCGATCACGACCGGCCCGGACAGCGACGCACCGCCGCCACCGGGAGTGCTGCCGCCACCGTCGTTGTTGCCGCCGCAGGCGGCCAAGGTCAGAGCGGCGACCGCGACGACGGTCGCGATCGGCGCCCGCTTGAACTGGCGGATGCTCACTGGGTGCCCCTCCTGAGGGGATCGGTCCCGGCCCGTCCGGGACTGGTGTCGCCCCGCGAATACGAGACCCCTGGATCGAAGTTCACCGTTCTAAACGGACAGTGAACGCAAGATGACTTCGATGACTCGGATTGAAAAAAGTCGATCCAAATGGCTGAGGGTCACCGGCCGATCGCCATGAGTTGCCCGAATAGCGGTGCGAGCGCGTCCAGTCGGTCCGTCGCGACCGAATACCAGGCCCAGGAGCCGCGTTGTTCGCGGACGATCAGTCCCGCGGCGGCGAGCGCCCGCAGATGGTGGCTCACCGTGGACTGGGTCAACCCGATGCGGTCGACCAGGTCGCCGACACGCGACGCGCCGCGCGGCGCGTCGCGCAGCAGGGCGATGAGTCGGACCCGGGTCGGACTCGACAGCGCTTGGAAGATGGCGGCGATGACTTCAGCGTCCGGCAGGGCGATCGGCGCGCCGAGATCGCCCGCGCATCGAACGACATCGTTCATCGCGCCTTCACCGCCGAGGCTCGTCGAGGCTCCGCCATGGACCGAGGGTAGCGACTGCATTGATAGAAGTCGATGCAACCTGGTGACGTCGTACCCGAATCAGTCGTTTCAGCGACCACGGCCGAGCCGGAGGACTCACCAGCGTGACCGTCCCGCAGGTTCTGTTCGTCTGCGTCCACAACGTCGGCCGCTCCCAGTTCGCCGCCGCTCTGCTCGACTACCACGCCTTTGGGCCGGTGGGACATCTCGCCACGGCGCGCCGGCGCGCGTTCGCCAGCGAATCCCGCCGATGAGCTGCCGTTCGGTCCACTTCGGCGGGCGAGCTGGCTTCTTGCCATTCGGCAGGAGCGGTTCCAGCACCCGCCCATTACGCGTCGGTCAGGTCGGCCCGCCCCGCCACCGCTACGCCGGCCACGAGGTCCCCGGTGTTCTGGATCTTCTTCGTCGTTGACCGACCCACCGAAGACCTCATCTATTGATCAACGACACGCGACGCGAGCGGCAGGCTGGTCAAGTCTTTGAGACACGTCCTAGAAGCACGAGCGAGGGAGCGCGGGTATGGACATCGTGGCGATTGTGATCCTGGCGGTGGTGGTGCTGTTGGTCGCTATCGGCGTCGCGGTGTCCCGCCAGCACCCGACACTCAGTCCCCCGGGCGCGCAGGCCGCCGCGCACCGGGGGGAGTCGCAACCGGCCAAGCCGGGCGCGCGGGCCGCCGCGCACCGGGGGGTGTCGCAACCGCTCAAGCCGGGCGAGCTGGCCTGTCCGTTGTGTGCGCACTCGTTCCGCCCGCCCGACGTCACGGTCATGACCACGGCTCAAGCGAAGAGGTACGGCAAGGACTCCGAGCAGTGCCCGCGCTGTAGCCACATCTGGACGCCGCCCGGGCGCCCCGGGCGATCCACGATCGGTCCGTTCTAGCCCGACCTGGCAGTGAGTGGCACGGGAGTTGTTGCCACCGCTGTGACCTCGACTCCGCCACCGTGGCGGGCCGATGATCCGAAGCAGCGTTGCACGCATTCGGTTCGCGGCGAGCGGCAGGAGTCCCCGGATTCTCGGGGAACCGCGCCGGTTCGTGGCCACGGTGGTGAGGTGGAAGATGGTTGCGGTCGACGATCCCCGTGCCCGGCTGGACTTCCCGGTCTCCGATGAGCCGATAGCAGTCGTCGGCCTGGCGTGCAGGTTGCCCAAGGCGGCGGACCCGCAACGGTTCTGGGGCCTGCTGCGCGACGGCGTCGACGCGGTGACCGAGATCCCGGCGGGGCGCCTCGGCGCCGATTCCACCCCGGAGTACCGCTTCGGCGGTTTCCTCGACCAGGTCGACACCTTCGACGCGGACTTCTTCGGCATCTCGCCGAAGGAGGCCGCCGCGATGGACCCGCAGCAGCGGCTGGTGCTGGAACTGGCCTGGGAAGCCTTGGAGCAGGCCAGAATCGTGCCCGCCGACCTGCGCGACAGCCGCACCGGCGTGTTCGTCGGCGCGATCGCGGACGACTACGCCACGCTGGTGCGGGGGCAGGGCGACGGCGCCATCGACCGGTATTCGATGACTGGACTGCACCGCGCCATGATCGCCAACCGGGTGTCCTACGCCCTCGGTCTGCGCGGGCCGAGC
This sequence comes from Actinokineospora sp., assembly GCF_052390155.1. Lineage (NCBI taxonomy): Bacteria > Bacillati > Actinomycetota > Actinomycetes > Pseudonocardiales > Pseudonocardiaceae > Actinokineospora > Actinokineospora sp. Next base: position 7,426 of record NZ_JBQTHF010000071.1, read on the forward strand.
CTGACCGTCGACGCGGCGCAGTCGTCGTCACTGGTGGCGGTGCACATGGCGTGCGAGAGTCTGCGCCGGGGCGAGTCCACGATGGCGATCGCGGGCGGCGTGCACCTCAACCTCGCGCCGGAGAGCACGCTCAGCGCGGCGCGGTTCGGCGGACTTTCCCCGGACGGCAAGTGTTTCACCTTCGACGCCCGCGCCAACGGCTTCGTCCGCGGCGAGGGCGGCGGCCTGGTGGTGCTCAAGCGGCTGTCCGCGGCGGTGGCGGACGGCGATCCGATCGTCTGCGTGGTCCTCGGCGGTGCGATGAACAACGACGGCGCGAGCGACGGGCTGACCGTGCCGAGCACCCGCGCCCAGGAGGAAACCCTTCGGCTGGCCTACGAACGGGCGGGCGTGGCGCCGGAGGCGGTGCAGTACGTCGAGTTGCACGGCAGCGGCACCGCCGTCGGCGACCCGATCGAGGCGGCCGCGCTCGGCGCGGTGCTGGGCGCGGGCCGACCGGCGGACCGGCCGCTGCCGGTGGGGTCGGTCAAGACGAACATCGGGCACCTGGAGGGCGCCGGGGGCATCGCGGGGCTGCTCAAGGCCGCGCTTAGCATCGCCCACGGGCAGCTCCCGCCGAGCCTGAACCACGAGCAGCCCAACCCGGCGATCCCGTTCGACGAGCTGCGCATCCGGGTGCAGCGCGAACTCGGGCCGTGGCCCAGCCCGGACGAGCCGCTGATCGCGGGCGTGTCGTCGTTCGGCATGGGCGGCACCAACTGCCACCTGGTACTCGGCGAATCGCCCGCGGGCCACAGCGAGTCTCATGTGGACGGTCCGGCCCCGGACGGTGAGCTGCCCTGGGTGTTGTCCGCGCGCAGCCGGGCCGGGCTGGCCGCGCAGGCCGCGCGGCTGGCGGACTCGGTGGTCGGTCTCGACCCCGCCGATGTGGGGTTGTCGCTGGCCGTGTCGCGGTCGGCGTTCGAAGACCGGGCCGTGGTGTTCGGCTGCGACGAGGGCGAACTTGTCGACGGCTTAAGGGGTTTGGCGGACGGGACCGGCGCGGCGGGGGTGACCGCGGGCCGGGTCGTCGGCGGACCGGGGCCGGTGTTCGTCTTCCCCGGCCAGGGCTGGCAGTGGGCCGGGATGGGCGCGCGGCTGATCGAGACCTCGCCGGTGTTCGCCGAGTCGATCGCCGACTGCGAGGACGCGTTGGCGCCGTACGTCGACTGGTCGCTGCGCGAAGTGCTGCTCGGGCTCCCGGACGCCCCGAGCCTGGACCGGGTCGAGGTGGTGCAGCCCGCGCTGTGGGCGGTGATGGTGTCGCTGGCGGCGCTGTGGCGGTCGGTCGGCGTGGTTCCCTCGGCCGTCGTGGGTCATTCGCAGGGGGAGATCGCGGCGGCCGTTGTGGCGGGCGGATTGTCGCTGGCCGACGGTGCGCGCGTGGTCGCGTTGCGCAGTAGGCTCATCGCCGGATTGCCTGCCGGGCAAGGCGGAATGCTGTCGGTGGGCCTCGCGGTGGCGGACGCGCAGGTGCTGATCGCGGACCGGCCCGCGGTGTCGGTCGCCGCCGTGAACGGCGTGTCGGCCACGGTGCTGTCCGGCGATCTGCCTGTCCTGGAGGAACTTCGGGCGCTGCTGGACGCGCGGGGCGTGCCCGCGCGGGTGCTGCCGGTCGACTACGCCTCCCACTCCGCGCACGTCGAAGTCCTGCGCGCGGACCTGCTCGCGGCCGTGGCCGACGTTCGCCCGCGCACGGGCGAGGTCCCGTTCGTCTCCGCGACGACCGGCGCGGCGCTGGACACGGCGAGCCTGGATTCCGAGTACTGGTACCGGAATCTGCGCCAGCCGGTCAGGTTCGACACCGCGATCCGCACCCTGGTCGATGGCGGTCACCGGCTGTTCATCGAGGTGTCCGGCCACCCCGTGCTCATGATGGGCGTTGGCGAACTGGTGGAGTCGCTGGACGTGACCGGTGCCGTGGTCGGGTCGCTGCGCCGCGACGATGGTGGGCTCGACCGGTTCTGGCGGTCGGCGGCCGAGGCGTGGACGCGCGGCGCGCCCGTGCGGTGGGCGGGGCGCTCTTCGGGGCGGGTCGTGGACCTGCCGACGTATCCGTTCCAGCGCAACCGGTACTGGGTCGACACCGCCACCGGAAAGCCGATCATCGCACCGTCGCGGGCCGTCGAGGTGGCGTCGCTCGTGGAGTCCGGTCTTGACGAGCGGGGGCTGCTGCGGGTCGTGCTGACCAACGCGGCCATCGTGCTGGGCCACGGATCGGCGGACGCCGTCGATCCCACCAGGACATTCAAGGACCTCGGGTTCGACTCGCTCGGTGCGGTGGAACTGCGCAACCGGCTGGCGGCGGTCACCGGGATGACCCTGCCGACCGGCGTGCTGTTCGACCATCCGACCCCCGCCGCGCTGGGCAGGCACCTCGCGGGCGGGCCCGCGCGAAACCGGCCCGTGACAACGCAAGCGCCCGCCGACGACCCCATCGTGATCACCGCGATGAGCTGCCGCTACCCCGGCGGGGTCGGCTCGCCGGAAGACCTGTGGCGCCTGGTCGCCGAGGGCGCCGACGCGACCTCGGAGTTCCCCGACAACCGCGACTGGGACCTCGCGACCCTGTCCGACCCGGACCCCGGCAGGCTCGGCGTCTCGCACACCGCGCGCGGCGGGTTCCTGCACGACGCCGACCGCTTCGACGCAGGCTTCTTCGACATCAGCCCGCGGGAGGCGACCGCGATGGACCCGCAGCAGCGGCTGCTGCTGGAGACCGCGTGGGAGGCGTTCGAGCAGGCGGGCATCGACCCGGTCTCCCTGCGCGGCAAGCAGGTCGGCGTGTTCGTCGGCGCGATGTCGCAGGACTACGGGCCGCGCCTGCACCGGCCGGTCGAGGGCTACGACGGCTACCTGCTGACCGGCACCACGGCCAGCGTCGCGTCGGGCAGGCTCGCGTACTACTTCGGGTTCGAGGGGCCCGCGGTCACCGTCGACACCGCGTGCTCGTCCTCCCTGGTCGCGCTGCACCTTGCTGTTCGGGCCCTGCGGGCGGGCGACTGCGACCTGGCGCTCGCGGGCGGCGTCGCGGTGATGTCCAGCCCCGGGCTCTTCGTCGACTTCAGCAGGCAGGGCGGGCTCGCGCCGGACGGCCGGTGCAAATCCTTCGGTGCGGGTGCCGATGGCACGGCGTGGGCCGAGGGTGTCGGAATGCTTGTGGTGCAACGACTTTCCGATGCCCGCAGGCGCGGCCACCGGGTGCTGGCGGTGATCCGCGGCTCGGCGGTGAACTCCGACGGCGCGTCCAACGGCCTGACCGCGCCGAACGGGCCGTCGCAGCAGCGGGTCATCGAGGACGCCCTCGCCGCCGCTGGTCTGCGTCCGTCCGATGTGGACGCCGTGGACGCGCATGGCACCGGGACCACACTCGGCGACCCGATCGAGGCCGAGGCGCTCATCGCCACCTACGGTCGCGACCGCGCGGCCGACCGTCCACTGTGGCTCGGCTCGCTCAAGTCCAACATCGGGCACGCCCAGGCGGCCGCGGGCGTGGGCAGCCTGATCAAGATGATCATGGCCGTACGGCACGGAGAACTGCCGCGGACCCTGCACGCCGACGAGCCCACCCCGCACGTCGACTGGTCCGGCGGCGCCGTCCGGCTGCTCACGCGGGCACAGCCCTGGCCGAACGCCGACCGGCCGCGCCGCGCCGGGGTGTCGTCGTTCGGGATCAGCGGCACCAACGCGCACGTGATCATCGAGGCCGCGCCCGAGGACACCGAGACCGCCGCCGGGTACGTGGGCGAGGTGCCGTGGGTGCTGTCGGCCCGCACCGAGTCCGCCCTCGCCGAGCAGGCAGGCAGGCTGGCCGAGTTCGTCCGCGAAAATCCCGCCGAACTCGGCGACATCGCCTATTCGCTGGGCTCCGCCCGGTCGCTGTTCAGCCACCGGGCCGCTGTGATCGGCGGCGACCGCGCGGAACTCGTGGCCGCGCTCGACATACTCGGTGACGACCCGAACACCGTGCGGGAAGCCGCGAAACCCGGTGGCCGCACCGCGTTCCTGTTCTCCGGTCAGGGTTCCCAGCGCGCCGGCGCGTGCCGCGAGCTGTATGCCGCGCGGCCCGCGTTCCGGCGGGCACTGGACGAGATCGCCGAAGCCTTTGGTACCAAGGTGGATCGTCCCGTGCTGGACCTTGTGCTCGCCGAGCCCGGCACGCCCGAGGCCGACCTGCTCGACCGGACCCGCTACACCCAGCCGGTGCTGTTCGCCATCGAGGTGGCGCTGTTCCGGCTGCTGGAGTCCTGGGGCGTGGTGCCCGACTTCCTGATGGGCCACTCGATCGGCGAGTTGTCGGCGGCCCATGTCGCCGGGGTGCTGTCGCTGTCCGACGCCTGCACGCTGGTGGCCGCCCGGGGCGCGCTGATGCAGGCGCTGCCCGAGTCCGGCGCGATGGTGTCGGTGCGGGCGGGCGAGGAGGAAGTCCGCGCGGTGGCGGGGAACGACGTCGACATCGCCGCTGTGAACGGGCCGAACTCCACGGTGCTCTCCGGCGACGAGACGGCGGTGCTCGCCGTCGCCGCGATCCTCGCCGAGCGCGGGCACAAGACCACCCGGCTGCGGGTGAGCCATGCCTTCCATTCGGTCCTGATGGAACCGATGCTCGCCGAACTGCGGCAGGTAGCCGAGACGCTGACTTTCCACCCACCGACCATTCCGATCGTCTCCAACGTCACCGGCGAACTCGCCGACCCGGCGCGGCTCGGCACCCCCGACTACTGGGTCGAGCAGGTGCGCGGCACGGTCCGGTTCCTGCCGGGCATCCAGGCGCTGCGCGCCGAGCAGGTCGACACGTTCGTCGAACTGGGCCCGGCGGGCACGCTCGCCGCGATGGTCGCCGACTGCCTGCCGGATGACGCCGATGTCCTTGCCGTGCCGCTGTTGCGCGACCGGCACCCCGAGCCGCGAACCGTGCTCGACGCCGTCACCCGAATCCACCTGCGCAGGCCCACACTCGACTGGGCGGCGGTGATCCCCGGTGGCCGGATGGTCGACCTGCCGACATATCCGTTCGAACGGCGTCGATACTGGCTGTCCTCCGTGGAGAGTGGCGGCACCGGCCTCGATCACCCGCTGCTCGACGCGGTCGTGGACGTCGCGGGCGCGGGCGAGGTGGTGCTCAGCGGGCGGCTGTCGCTGGGTGGCCAGCCGTGGCTCGCCGACCACGCGGTGGGCGAAGTCGTTGTGCTACCCGGGACCGCGATGGTCGAGGTGGTCACCCAAGCGTGTGCGCACGCGGGCGGCGGCTCGATCGAAGACCTGACCCTGGAGTCGCCGTGCGTGCTCGACGGCCGCGACGGCCTGGTCCTCCAGGTGGTTGTCGGGCCCGCGGACGACGACGGCAGGCGTTCGGTGAGTGTCTACTCGCGACCGGACCGGCGCGACGACGAGATCGAGTGGACCCGGCACGCCTCGGGCCTGGTGACCAGTGTTGCCGCCGAGCCGGACATCGCCGACTGGGCGGTGCACTGGCCGCCCGCCGGGGCCGAACCGGCCGACCTGGCTGATGTCTACATCAGACTCGCCGACCGTGGTTACCACTACGGTCCGGTGTTCCAAGGGCTGCGCGAACTGTGGCGGGTCGACGGCGACAAGTACGTCGAGGTCGAGCTGGGCGCCGAGCAGCGGGACGCGGCGCGCTCCTACGGCGTGCACCCGGCCCTGCTCGACGCGGTGCTGCACGCCGTCGTGCTGGACCGGCCCGACAGTGGGACCGGCGAGATCGCGCTGCCGTTCGCCTGGAGCGGGGTGCGCGTGCACGCCGTCGGGGCGGGCCTGCTGCGGGCGCGGGTGCGCTCGGTCGGCACCGACACGGTTTCCGTGGTCGCCACCGATGCGCTCGGCACCCCGGTCGTCAGCATCGATTCCCTGACACTGCGGCCGATCGCCGCCGATCGGCTGGTCGCCCGGGCCGCTACCCGGAACCTCTACGAGGTGCGGTGGGTGCGGATCGACCCCGGCGCGGCGGAGGCCGACGCGCAGTGGGCTGTGCTCGGCGACACCGAGCTGGTGCAGGAGACCGCGATCGAGCTGGGCGCGGCGGGCCGGTCGGTGCAGACGCACTACGACCTGATGTCGCTGGCCGATTCTGTCGGCTACGGCGGCGACGTGCCGTCCGTGGTCCTGGTGGATTGCGTTGGGGCAGGCGGAATCGTGCCCGCGGACGTGCAGGCGACCACGCACCAGGTGTTGGAGGTTGTGCAGTCCTGGCTCGCCGAGGAGCGGCTGGCCGACGCGCGGCTTGTCGTGCTCACCAGGGATGCCGCTGGGGCAGCCGAGGGGCCGACCGACCTGGCCGCGGCGACGGCGCGGGGCCTGCTTCGCAGTGCGCAGAACGAAAACCCCGGCCGGTTCGTGCTGGTGGATCTGGACGACGACCCCGCGTCCTACGGCGCGCTGCCCGCCGCCGTCGCGACCGGTGAGCCGGAGTTGGCCGTGCGGGGCGGCATGATCCACGCCGCCCGGCTGACCGGTGTGGCGCCGTCCGAGCCCGCGGAAACCCCGCTGGGCAGCGGAACCGTGCTGATCACCGGCGGCACCGGGGCACTGGGCAGTCTGCTCGCCCGGGCTCTGGTCGAGACCGGCAAGACCCGAAACCTGGTGCTGACGGGCCGACGCGGACTCGAAGCCGAGGGTGCGGCGGAACTGGTCGCCGAGCTGACCGAGGCGGGCGCGCGGGTCACGATCGCCGCGTGTGACGCGGCCGACCGCCGGGCCCTCGCCGAGCTGCTCGCCGCGATCCCGGCCGACCGGCCGCTCACCGCCGTCATCCACGCGGCGGGCGTGCTGGACGACGCCACCGTGGCCGCGACGAGTCCACATCGGATCGACGCGGTGCTCCGGCCGAAGGTCGACGGCGCGTGGAATCTGCACGAGCTGACCAAAGAGCTCGACCTGGCCGCGTTCGTGCTGTTCTCCTCCGTCGCCGCGACCATGGGCACGGCGGGTCAGGGCGGGTACGCCGCCGCCAACGCCTTCCTCGATGCCCTCGCGCGACACCGCCGCGGCACCGGCCTGCCCGCGGTCTCGCTCGGCTGGGGACTGTGGGCCGCGGGCATGGCCGAGACCCTGACCAGCGCCGACCTCGCTCGGATGGCTCGGGCGGGGATCGCCCCACTGTCCACTGAGGATGCCCTGGCGATGTTCGGTCAGGCGCTGGCGGTCGACGCCGCGCACCTGCTGCCGGTCCGGCTGGAGCTGTCCGCGCTGCGTGCGGATCCCCCGGCGCTGTTCCGGGGCCTGGTGCGGACCGCCGCACCCCGCGCCGTGGCCGCCGCGGGCGCGGCGACGGAGTCCGGCTCCGGCGGCTCGTCTGTCCTGTTGCGACGGTTGATCGCGGTCGACCCGGCCGAGCAGCGCCAGGAGATGCTCACGTTGGTCCGCGGGCACATGGCCAAGGTGCTCGGGCACGCCGACCCGACCGAGATCGACATCGACCGGCCGTTCGTCGAGCTGGGCATCGACTCACTATCCTCTGTGGAGCTTCGGAACCGGCTCAACAGCGCGACCGGGCTGCGGCTGCCCACCAGCCTGCTGTTCGACTACCCGACCGCCGGGTCGCTGGCCGACCACCTGCGCGCGGAGGTGGTAGGTACGGCGGTGCCGCTGCCCACCCCGGCCGCGGCGCCGGTCGCGAGCGTGGACGACGACCCGATCGCGATTGTGGGCATGGCGTGCCGGTTCCCGGGCGGGGTGCGCTCGCCGGAAGACCTGTGGGACCTGCTCGCCCGCGACGGCGACATCATCGGCGAGTTCCCGCAGGACCGCGGCTGGGACCTCGACGGGCTCTACCACCCGGACCCCGACCACCTGGGCACGTCCTACACCCGCAGCGGCGGCTTCCTCGCCGACGCGGCCGATTTCGACCCGGAGTTCTTCGGCATCAGCCCGCGTGAGGCGGGGGCGATGGACCCGCAGCACCGGCTGCTGCTGGAGGTCGGCTACGAGTCGCTGGAGCGGGCGCTGATCGACCCGTCGAGCCTGCGCGGCAGCCGGACCGGCGTGTTCATGGGGATCATGCACCACGACTACGACTCGGTGGTGCGCCGCGCGGCCGACAGCGTGGAGGGCTTCATCGGGGTCGGCGGCAGCATCGCGTCGGGCCGGGTCTCCTACCACCTCGGCCTGGAGGGCCCGGCGGTCACTGTGGACACTGCCTGCTCGTCTTCCTTGGTGGCACTGCACTTGGCGGCTCAGGCGCTGCGTACCGGTGAATGCGATCTCGCCCTGGCGGGCGGGGTCACGGTGATGGCGACCCCCGCGCCGTTCGTCGACTTCAGCAGGCAGCGCGGCCTGGCGCCCGACGGCCGGTGCAAGTCCTTCGCCGCGGGCGCGGACGGCACGGCGTGGTCCGAGGGCGTCGGAATCCTCGTCGTGGAACGGCTTTCCGCCGCACGCGAGCACGGCCACCACGTGCTGGCCATCGTCAGCGGCTCGGCGGTCAACCAGGACGGCGCGTCCAACGGGATGACCGCGCCCAACGGCCCGTCGCAGCAGCGCGTCATCCGGCAGGCGTTGGCCAGTGCGGGCATCGCTCCGTCCGATGTGGACATCGTGGACGCGCACGGGACCGGCACCAAGCTGGGCGACCCGATCGAGGCCGAGGCGTTGATCGCCACCTACGGCCGCGACCGGTCGCCGGACCGGCCGCTGTGGCTGGGTTCGCTGAAGTCGAACATCGGCCACACGCAGGCCGCCGCGGGCGTCGGCAGTGTGATCAAGATGGTGCTCGCGATGCGGCACGGCGTGCTGCCGCGCACCCTGCACGTGGACGAGCCGAGCCCGCACGTGGACTGGTCGGCGGGCGCGGTCCGGCTGCTGACCGAGGCCCAGCCCTGGCCGGAGTCGGCGGTGCGGCGCGCTGGTGTGTCCTCGTTTGGCATCTCGGGCACCAACGCGCACGTGATCGTGGCGCAGGAGCCCGTCGAGGCAACGGTTCCAGCGCCCACCGCGGGCGTCGTGGGCTGGACTCTGTCCGGGCGGTCGGCGACCGTGCTGGCCCGGCAGGCCGCTCAGGTGGCGGACTGGGCCGAGAGCGCGGGCACCGAGATCGGGATGGTCGGCGCCGCGCTGGCGCGGGGCCGTGCGGGTCTGGAACACCGCGCGGTGGTGACCGGCCGCGACCGGGCGGAACTGGTGGCGGGGTTGCGGGCGGTGGCGGACGGCCGCCAGGCGGGCACCGTGGTGACCGGGCGGGTGCTGGCGCGGAGCCGGACGGCGTTCGTGTTCCCCGGACAGGGCGGGCAATGGGCCGGGATGGCGGCCGGACTGCTCGACAGCTCGTCGGTGTTCGCCGAGTCGCTTCGGGCTTGTGACAACGCTTTGGCGCCGTTCGTGGACTACTCGGTCGAGGCGGTGCTGCGGCAAACTCCTGGGGCGCCTGGACTGGAGCGGGTGGACGTGGTCCAGCCGGTGCTGTTCGCGGTGATGGTGTCGCTGGCCGAGCTGTGGCGGGCGCACGGCGTCGTGCCCGACGCGGTGATCGGGCACTCCCAGGGCGAGATCGCCGCCGCGTGCGTGGCGGGCGCGCTGTCACTGGACGACGCGGCCCGCGTGGTTGCCGTGCGGTCCCGTGCGCTGCGGGCGATCGCGGGCCGGGGCGGCATGCTGTCGCTGGCCGTCTCGCTCGACCAGGCGCGGGCGCTCATCGCGGGCTACGCGGATCGGGTCGATGTCGCCACGGTCAACGGGCCCGAGTCCGTTGTCGTCGCGGGAGATCCCGACGCGCTGGACGACATCGCGGCGGACTGTGCCGCCGAAGGTGTTCGGGCTCGGCGCATTCCGGTGGACTACGCCTCGCACACCGGGCACGTCGAGGCGATCCGCGCCGAACTCGCCGACGCGTTCGCCGACCTGCGGCCGAGCGCGCCGCGCATCCCGTTCTACTCCACGCTCACTGCGGCACCGCTGACCGACGAGACCTTTGTGGATGGTGACTACTGGTACCGCAACCTGCGCCAGACGGTCCGGTTCCACGACACGGTCGAGGCGCTGATCGCGGACGGCCACCGCACCTTCGTGGAGATCAGCCCGCACCCCGTGCTCACCTACCCGATCCAGGACACCCTCGGCACCCGCACCGGGCACACCCAGGGCACGCTGCGCCGCGACCACGACGACGACCGGCAGTTCACCACCGCACTGGCCGAACTCCACGTCACCGGCCACCCGGTCGCCTGGCGCAGGGACACCGCGGGCACGCACATTCCGTTGCCCACCTATCCCTTCGACCACCAGCGGTTCTGGCCGCGCGCCGCGGCCGTGACCACGCACCGGGACACCGGCGGCCACCCGCTGCTGCACACCAGCACCGACCACGCCACCACCGGCACCACACTCCACAGTGGACTCCTCAGTACCCGCACCCACCCCTGGACCGCCCACCACGCGGTCTCCGGCACCACCCTGCTACCTGGCACCGCCATGGTCGAACTGGCCGTGCACGCCGGAACGCGGGTCGGGTGCGACCGGATCGAGGAACTGACCCTGGAGGCGCCGCTCGTCCTGGCCGAGGCGGGCCGGACGGTGCAGGTCGTGGTGGACCCGGTCGAGGCCGGACACCGTTACGCGGTGAGCGTGTTCTCCCGGCCTGCTGACAGTCCTGAATGGACTCGACACGCGATCGGCGTGCTGTCGGCCGAGCACTCGGAGCCGGGGGCGACGGACTGGGCCGTCCAGTGGCCGCCGCCCGGAGACGCGGTCGACCTGACCGACGCCTACGACCGGCTGGCCGACCGCGGCTACCACTACGGCCCGATCTTCCAGGGCCTGCAAGCACTCTGGCGTTCGGGCGAGGACCGTTACGCCGAGGTCGCGCTGCCCGAGCAGGAGCAGGCCGCCGCGTTCGGGCTGCACCCGGCGCTGCTGGACGCCGCGCTGCACGCGATCGTGCTGGACGGCGACACCGATCAGACGCGGATCGCGCTGCCGTTCGCGTGGAGCGGGGTGCGGGTGCACGCCGTCGGGGCGGTCGCGCTCCGGGTGCGGGTGCGGTCGACCGGCCAGGACACGGTGTCACTGGTCGCGACCGACCCCGCGGGCCGACCCGTGGTCACCGTCGAATCCCTGTCGCTGCGCCACATCCAGGCCGACCGGATCACGGGCGGCCACCCGCTGCGGGACACCCTGTACGCGACCGAGTGGGCTCCAGTGGCTTCGGCGCAGAACACCTTGCTGGACACGGAAATCGCGTCCTATCGCGACTTGCCCGCACTCGACGCTGTCCCGGATCTCGTGATCGCACCGTGTGCGGCCGAATCCGAGGGCACCGTGCCCGAGCGGGTCGGCGCACTCCTCGCGGAGGTGTTGCGTCTTGCCCAGGACTGGCTGGCCGACGACAGGTTCGCCGAGTCGCGGCTGGTGGTGCTGACACGCGGGGCGGTCGCCGTGGGCGAGGACGCGATCGACCCGGTCGTCGCGCCGGTCTGGGGGCTGATTCGCTCGGCCCAGAACGAGAATCCGGGCCGGTTCGTCCTGGTCGACGTGGACGACGACCCCGCGTCTCGTGCCGCTCTGCCCGCGGCGGTAGCCGGTGGGGAGACCCAGCTCGCGCTCCGGGCGGGCCGCGCCTTCGGGCCGCGCGTGGCGCGGCTCCAGCAGTTCGAATCGGACAGTTGGGTACCGGGGGAGGGAACCGTGCTCCTCACGGGCGGCACCGGGGCGCTCGGCGCCACGGTGGCCCGGCACCTGGTGACCGCGCACGGCGTCCGCAGGCTGGTGCTGACCAGCCGCAGCGGCAGTGCGGCGCCCGGCGCTGCCGAACTGGCGGCCGAGCTGTCCGAACTGGGTGCGGAGGTCACGGTCGCGGCGTGCGACGTCGCCGACCGGGCCGAGCTTTCCTTGCTGCTGAAGGAGATACCGCAACCGTTGGTCGCGGTTGTGCACGCGGCGGGCGTACTCGATGACGCCACCGTCGCCACCATGACCGACGACCGGTTGCGGCAGGTCCTGCGGGCCAAGGTGACCGCCGCGTGGAACCTGCACGAGCTGACCGGGGACCTGTCCGCGTACGTGCTGTTCTCCTCGCTCGCTGGTGTGCTGGGCAACGCGGGCCAGGGCAACTACGCCGCGGCCAACGTGTTCCTCGATGCCTTGGCGGCGCAGCGCCGCGCCGCCGGGTTGCCCGCGACCGCGATCGCGTGGGGCCTGTGGCAGCAGGAAAGCGGGATGACGGCCGGGCTCACCGACACCGACGTCGCCCGGCTCGCCAAGACCGGGATCACGTCGCTGTCCGCCGAACAGGGGCTCGCGGTGATCGACGCGGCGCTCGCGGGCGGGCCGCCGCAGTTCATCGCGGCTGCGCTTTCCCTTGCGGCGCTGCGGGAGCAGAGTGCGGCGGGCACGCTCGCGCCGATGTTCCGCGGCCTGGTGCCCGCGGTGCCGAAGCGGGCTGCCGCGGCTGTCGTGCGGCCGTGGTCCGATCGGTTGGCGGAGCTGACTTTGCCCAAGCAGCGCGAGATGCTGCTCGATCTGGTGCGCGCCGAGGCGGCCGACGTCCTCGCCTTCCCCGACCCGGCCGCGATCGACGCCGACCGGCCGCTGCTGGAACTCGGGTTCGATTCGCTGACGGCGATGCAGTTGCGCAACCGGCTGGCCACCGTCACCGGGCTGCGATTGCCCACCACGCTGGTGTTCGACCAGCCCACGGCCACCGCGATCGTGGATTACCTGAGCCTGGAACTGATTCCCGCGCCGCCGTCGCCGTCGGAGTTCGTCCGCGACCACCTGGACAAGCTGGAGGCGGCGCTGCTCGACGGCACGGCCGACGAGCCCGCCCGGCTCATGGCCGCCGACCACCTGCGCAGGCTGCTGTCCCAGCTCACCACGACGACCGATGACGACGTCGCGGACCGGCTCGAATCCGCGTCGGACGACGAGATGTTCGCCCTGATCGACAACGAATTGTGAGGGATGACCCGTGCACGCCGAGATGATGGACAAGGTGCGCGAGTTCGCGCGACAGGAACTCGTCGACGACCAGACGCAGCTCGACTCGTTCGCCGAGGTGCCGCTGCCGCTGTACCGCAGGTTCCACGACTTGGGGCTCGCGAACTGGTGGCTGACCGGCAAGGACGGCGAACCCGGCCTGGGCCTGGCGGACAGTGTGGACGTCGTGTCCGAACTGGCCTACGGCGACGCGGGTGCGGCGTTCACGCTGTTCATCTCGATCCTGGGCACCAGCATGGTCTCGTTGTACGGCAGCGACGAACTGCGGGAGCGCTACCTCGACCCGATGCGCGCCGAGGGCTCGTTCTGCGCGACGCTGGGCAGCGAACAGGATGCGGGCAGCGAACTTGCCCGAACCGCGACGACGGCCACTGTCGGCGCGGACAGCGTGGTGATCACCGGGGAGAAGTTCTTCTCCACCAACTCCGGCTTCGCCGACTTCCTGGTCGTCGTCGCCCGGTCGACGGACACCCCGCCCGGCCACGTGGCCGTCCTCGTGCCCCGCGACACCCCCGGCGTGTCGATCGAGCGGCGGTGGGAGATGAATGGCCTGCGCTCGTCCGGCACCTACCAGGTGAGCCTGCGCGAGGTCCGGGTCCCCGCGGCGAATGTGTTGCGCGGCCCCGGTTTGCGGATGCTGGAGGTCGGCCTCAACGCGAGCCGCATCCTGATCGCCGCCACCGCGGTCGGCATCGCCCGGCGCATCCGTGACCTGTGCATGGACTACGCGAAGACCAAGCCGCTCAAGGGTTCCACGCTGCTCAACAATCCCGTGTTCGCGGGAAAGCTGGGCCAGATGGAGATGCAGATCGAGGTCATGCGCAACCAGTGCCGCGCCGCGGCCACCGAGTACGACGAGATCATGGCCGCCCCCGACCCCGCGGCGGTGTTCGCCCGGCGGGGCACGATGAAGGCCGCGATGACCACGAAGCTGTTCTGCGGCCAGGCAGGATGGGACATCGCGGGCGTCGGCTCGGAAATGTTCGGCGGCCTCGGCTACACCCACGACATGGCCATCGGCAAACTGCTGCGAGACATGCGCTACGTAGCCATAGTCGAAGGCGGCGACGACGTCCTGCGCGACGTCATCTTCAGCCGCTACGTCATCCCCGTCTCCAAGCGGACGTGACGTCGGCGCGCTATTCGGCTCCGCGCGGTACCGACAACTTTCCGGCGGGTACGGCACCGGTCTCTGGCTGCCTGCTTGAAACGCGCTCGACCCCCGGCGCTGCCGGGGGTCGAGCGATCTGTGGTGGCAGTTCCGCGCGCGTGATGATCGGGGTGGTGACACTGCGGTCAGGCTAGGTCGACCTGCACACCAGCGGACAGCCCGCCTGCAACGGCGCCCTGAACGCGCTCGATGATCACATCACCGCAATGACCCGCCACCGCGTGCGGTCCGAGCAGGACCGCATCTACCGCGGCCGATTGCCCACAGTGCGGGAGTTCGACCTGATCAGCGGCCTGGCAGGGCTCGGCGCCTATCTGCTGCACCGCGAGCGCCACCCCAACCCGCCGTGCGAGGTGCTGGCATCAACTCACCGATGCCGAAGATACCGTGGCCGCGCTCAGACAGTCGTTGAAGCAGGTGATGCGCGATCAGTCGGAACCCAACCGTCGAAGTTGAGCCCTGCCTCGGCTGGCCGGTACCGCATCACTGGGTGACCGGCCAGCGGAGTTGGCTGTCGGGGTGATCCAGCCACACGGTCTGCTCGCTGGGGGTGACGGTGAGGCCGAATCGGTCCCATCCGGGCCGGTCGAGCCGGTTCCACAGGTCGTGGGCGGTCTCGATGATCTGCCACAGCCGACGGGGCCCGCCCTGGACGACCTCGTGGTCGCCACTGTCGGTGGTGTCCATACTGATGCGGGCCCAGGAGCCGTCCGGGGTGGTGACCGAGACGTCGGGTGGCCGGCCGGTGCCGGTGTCGGCGCTGCCGGTGAACCCGATGGAGATGTCGGGGCCGAAGTCGAACGCGGCGAGGAACCACACGATCATCGAGTTCCACGGGGTCTGCGGGTCGACCGTGGTCACGTGCCGCTCGACGCTGGTGGCGTCGCGGTCGGCCCAGGTCGGGTCGCGGTCAGGTTCGCCGGGCTGGGGGCGCAGTCCCATGAACGCGGCATAGGTGGGGTCGAACCGACCCTCGGCTCGGCTGAGCGTGGTGCGGGTGAGGCGGACGAGGCTGCCGGCGTTGTGGGCGATCTTCAGGTCGGTCAGGACCGCGCCGCCGACCGGGACTTGTTCGACCCAGGTCCAGGGGACCGAAGGCACCGCGCAGGTCGCGATAATCCGATCGAACGGGGCGCGCGCCGGCAGGCCGGCCGCGCCGTCTCCGGCGACGAGGGCGGGCGTGAATCCCAAGCGGCGCAGCCGTTCCCGCGCTGTGTCGATCAGGTCGGGTTCGACGTCGACGGAGTACACGTTGCCGGAGCCGAGCCGATGAGCCAGCAGCGCGGCGTTATAGCCGGTGCCGGTTCCGATCTCCAGCACCGTCTGTCCATCGTGGACGTCCAGGGCCTCCAGCATCCTGGTCATCAGACCGGGCTGGGTCGAAGACGACAACACTCGCGGCGGCGTGACGTCCTGGCGCAACGCGGTGATCAGCACCGAGTTCGAGTAGATCCTCTCCAGCCACTCCCGCCGGCCCTCGCCGGTCGTCGTGTCCGACCGCGTCCAGGCCCCGGTGCTGTTCTGCTGGAAGTAGTAGGGCACGAGCTCGTGGCGCGGAACCGCGCACACCGCGGCCCGCCACGCCGGGTCGCTGAGCTTGCCAGACTGTTCCAGGTCATCGGCCAGCCGCCGCGCCAAGGCGGGCCACTCCGTGTCCAGGGTGGTTGTCACGAGCGGTCTCCTCCGGTGAGCAGATCGGCGATGGCGGCGGTGATCGGCGCCCCGGTCTGGGCTTCCAGCCATCCATACTGCCCGCTGCTGTTGCTTTCCAAGAACACCCAGCGGTCCGTGTCTTTCTCGATCGCGAAATCCAACGCGGCATACGCCAGCCCCAGCATCTTCATATAGGTCCGAACACCGTCGGCGACCTGCGGCGGGGTGTCGACCAAGCGGTATGTCAGTGCCTCGAAGTCGGCCCGCCAGTCGACGTGGCTCGCCGCTGAGCCGGCGTTGATCAGGATGGTGAACATCTGCTCGCCGACGACCACCACGCGTGCCTCATGGGCCTTGTCGACCCACCGCTGCATCTGGGTCGCGGTCGAGGCGACCGACCCCATGCCAGCAAGGTCGGTGTCGGTGAGGCGGCGGGTGAACGCGACCTTGAGCGCTCCGCCCTCGGTGATGGTGTTCGGACCGAAGGATTTGCAGATCGTGTTGTCCACGCCCTGCTCAGCGGCGAACCGGGCCGCGGCATCTGGGCTGTTGGTCACCATGGTCGGCTGCACCGACAGGCCGCTGGCCGCCGCTGTCACCAGTTGCAGCGGCTTGAACACCGCGTCCGCTGCCCGGTTCGGGTGATTCATCCACAGCACGGGCAGCGCGGCCAGCACCCCGCCGAATCCGAGCCGGGCTTCTCGGTGGGCATAGGCGCGTTCCACCTCGGTCAGTCCGGCGGGAAAGCGGAACGCGGCCGGATCTCGATACCAAATCGAGCCGATGTCAGCCAGGTCAACGCCGCGGTGCTTGGTGCGCATGGCACCGGCCCAGCGGCCGGTGTCGTCGAGGTGCGCGTCGAGCACGAGCTGGTCGGGGAACCAGCTCGTGTCGACGCGGAACACCGCGACGTCCCGCTTTGTGAGCATCCGCACCACCGCGTCCACGGGGGCGTCGGCCTCTTGGGCGAAGATCACCACGGTGTTCGGGCTCATTTCTCTTCCCAGCCCCAGTTCTCTTCCGGGCCTTCGTCCCCGTCGGTCGAGGACTTGGACTCCCACTCCTTGCCCATCGTCTCGATGAGCGGCACACCGTCGTCGCCGACGGCGACCTGCGACTCGTGGCAGTACGAGTAAGACCTGGACACCGGCGTCGGCTTGCGCTGGGCCGACAGCAGCCCGAACGGCCGGGTCTCCGGCGGCCCCGGGGCCGCCGAGGCCACCGGGACCCGAACGCAATAGCGGATCTGGGCGCTGGACAGCGGATTGCCGTCCAGCAACGGGTCAAGCACGCTGGTCATTTCACAGTCCTCCTACGAACTCGCGGGCTTCGCCGGTCGGCTGCCCCGTGGTCCACGCAACACCTGCTGGACTCTCCGAAGTTGCACTGAAATTGCACAACCGGACACGCACCGTGAACACGGGTCTAGGAACACACCCACACCCCACCTACGCTGGGCGGGCACCCATCAACGAGACGAGAGGGCACGGCGATGGCATCCAGCCCACTGGCCACCGGCGAGAACATCACCGTGCTCCGCAAGGCAGCGGGCCTGACCCAACGCCAGATGGCCGCCCGCGCGAACATCTCGCTGAGCATGCTGTCCAAGGTCGAGATCGGCGACCGCGCCGCCGGGCATGCCCTGGTCGCCGCCGTCGCCCGCGCCCTGGGTGTCCCAATCGAACGTGTCCACGGCCAGCCCTACGAGGCCGAGCACCGCGCCGCCGGAACCACCGCCGCCATCGACGCTCTGCGCGGCGCCCTGCGCGGCTACGACCTGCCACCCGCCGCCCAAATCGACGCACGCCCGCTTGACCAGCTCCGCGTCGATGTCGGGCAGTTGTCCCAGATGCGGCGGGCAGGCCGCTACACCAAGCTCGCGACCACACTGCCCGCGACGATGGAAGAACTCACCCTCCTCATCCACACCACCGACGGCGCCACCGAACGAGAGCAAGCGTTCCGACTGCTCGTTGACGCCTTCTACGCTGCGCACGGCCTCGCCTACCGACTCGGCTACGGCGACCTCGCCGAGTCCATCGAGCACAAGCTCGCCTGGGCCGCCGATCACTCCGGCGACCCCTTGGCCATCGGGTTGGCCCAGTGGACCAGGGCAAACTCGTTCCAAGCCGCCGGGGACTACGACCGCGGCCTGCAACTGCTCGACACCGCGCGAGAGCACCTCAACAGCTACCTTGCCACAGGCGACCCGGCCGCGATCACCGTCTACGGCAGCATGCACCTGCGCGCGGCCACCCTCGCCTCCCGCGCAGGCAACGCCGACACCACCGAGGCCCACCTGCGCGCCGCCCGCGAACTCGCGGCCAGAATCCGCCACGACCAAGTCCACTACCAACTCACGTTCGGGCCAGCGAACACCGCGATTCACGACATCGCCGCCGCGGTCGAACTCGGCAACGCCGAACACGCCGTGACCGTCGGGACCGCGCTCAAGACACCTCGCGGACTGCCCGCCACCCGCGTCGGGCACCACTACCTCGACCTCGCCCGAGCACACCTCATGCTCGGCGATCGCCCCGGCACACTCACCGCCCTGGAAAACGCCCGCCGAGCCGCACCCGAGCAAACCCGCTACCACCCCATGGTCCGCGAGACTGCCCGCGTCCTCGTCAGCCTGCACCGCCGCGCCAACCCCGACCTCACCCGATTCGCCACCTGGCTTGGACTCGCCAACTGATCACCCGACGTCGCTGCCAATCCTTCGACGTCCCCCATGTGTCAGAACTACTGGCATCACAGCGACCTGCGAGTACGGGCTTGACACCCGAAGATAGCCAGCGGGCCGCTGGCCCTGTTGGCCACTGCGATGCGACGCGGCACCACCGTGCCCGGTCAGACCGCAGCGATGGCCACGATCGGGGACTGGTTCGACCGCTGCCGGGTCGGCACCGGAAGAACCGCGTGGTGGCCGGGCAGGATCACCCTGTTCGAACAGCGAACCGGCGTCATCGCGCACGATTGCCCGCAGCGCCCGTCTTGGTGCTACGGAACCCCCGGCCATGCCCGCGCCCAGCAACTCGCCGCCCTCGCCCTCGGCGACCAGCAACGACGACGACAAGCGGAGGAAGCGTTGGTGGGGTGCGTCACCGACAACCGGCAACTCGCGCTGCTCCGGGACAACTCGCTGTGCCACGGTGGGGCCGGGCTCGTCCTCACCACCTGGCGCGCGGCCACGGACGCCGACCCCGGCAGCGAACTCGCCGCCGTGCTGCCACGCCTTCGCACCGGCTTGGAACAGCGGCTCCACCTCGACGGCCCGCCCAGCACTGGCGGGCTACTCGAAGGCGAGGCCGGGATGCGCCTGGCCGGGCACACCGTCGACACCGACACGCCGGACACCACCCGCTGGGACCTATGCCTGTTGCTCACCGGCTGACCCGCTCCACCACAGACCTGCACAATCACAACAACAACCGGAAGGAACCGATGAACACCACCACCGACAGCGCACCGGAGACGCTGCGGGGCACCATGGTCGACACCGTCAAGGAAGGTGGGTACGCCCGCACCAGCGCGGTCGAGGTCGCGATGCGCGCCGTGGCCCGCCACGAGTTCGTGCCCGAAGCCACCCTCACCGACGCCTACGCCGACATCGCGGTCATCACCAAACGCGCCGCCGACGGCTCAGCCCTGAGCTGCGCGTCGGTGCCCACCGTCGTGGCCATGATGCTCGACCAACTCGACGTCCGCCCCGGCCACAACATCCTGGAGATCGGCGCGGGCACCGGCTACAACGCCGCCCTCCTCGCACTTCTTGCAGGCGCCAGTGGCCGGGTCACCACTGTCGACATCGACCCGGAGGTCACCGCAGGTGCTCGCCGCGGCCTCGACGCCACCGGCAACCAGCACATCCAGGTGATCACCCGCGACGGTGCCCTCGGCGCACCGGAGAACGGTCCCTACGACAGAATCATCGTCACCGTCGGCGCCTGGGACCTGCCCGCCGCGTGGCGCGAGCAACTCGCCCCCGGCGGACGCCTGGTGGTGCCGCTGCGCTGGCGGGGGCAGACCCGCAGCGTCGCGTTCGTCCGCGACGGAGACCGGCTCAGCTCCGACCGCACCGACCTGTGCGGGTTCGTCCCCATGATCGGCCAGGAAGGCGAACATACCGGTGCCATCGACGCTGACGGTCTGGTCAGCCTCTACTACGACGTCGACCAGGGTATCGACCCCGCCGCCCTGCGCGGAGCGCTGGACCAGCCCAAGACCACAGTCTGGTCCGGGGCCACCGTCGGCCCCACCGACTCCTTCGACGGGGTGTGGCTGAACCTCACCGCCACTGACGCCGGAACCTGCCGTATCGCCGCCGAGGACGAGGCGGTCAGCAGCGGCCTATGCACCCCGGCGATCCAGTGGCGCACCCCAGCGATCACCGACGGCACCAGCCTGGCCTACCTGACCTACCGCCGCCTGGATGATCCCGAGCGGCGTTCCGAACTCGGCGCGATCGGCCACGGCCTGGCCGGACAGGATCTGGCTGAGCGGCTCTGCGCACAGGTCACCGCGTGGGACCGCGACCGCGGCCACCAGCCCCGCATCGACGCCTACCCCGCCGGGGCCTCGGTCACCGGGTCGCCCGCGGGGGTGGTCATCGACAAACAGGACGCGAGGCTCGTTCTGTCACTCTGAACACCGCATCACTGTCCGCGACCCGGCCTCGCTCATCGGCGGGCCGGGCCGCGGGCTGTCGCCCCTCCTGGTCATTAGGGTCGATGCCCATGGAGTCACGCGAGCTGCTGCAATCAGCTCAGCGCTCGACAACAAGCGAACTCGCGGCATTCACGCAGGGCGGGCACTCCCACGGTTTGGCGAGTCGGTTGCGCATCTCCAGGACGGTGAGGAGTCGACGCCGAGGTCGCCGAAGGACTGGATAGTCGAGGGCGGCGACGATGTCCTGCGCGACGTCATCTTCAGCCGCTACGTCATCCCCGTCGCCAAGCGGACGTGACGTCGGCGCGCTATTCGGCTCCGCGCGGTATCGACGAGATATCGGCCGCCTGGGTCCATTCGATGGTTTTCGGAAGGGTGCGGGTGCGCAGAAATTCGGCGAGCACGTCGAAAACGATCTCCACGGGAACCTCCGCGCGGGGTGGTACAGCGGTATCGTGAATTCCGGCAGGGTGGTAGGTCCGCCACGCGGTGTTGGTTCCGATCGCGGGTACGAGACTGGTGGTGGAGTCGGCCCATTTCACGGCGCCGATGTCGTTGTGGACACCGAAGTTCAATCGCACGCGGTCCAGGGAGAAGGTGTCTTGCGGCCCCGCTGAGATGCCCCACATCCAGGGGATCCCTTCGGCATTGAGGGCCCGTACCCTCGCCACGAGGTCGATGCCATCGGGAATCCGGTCCACGTGCAGGTAGGGATGGTCAAGAATGTCGGTCATCGTACTGCCTTGCCTTTGTAGGTGCGGTGGAATGGGTCTCCTTGTGCGTCGGTTCCCAATACGGTGAGCTGGGAGCCGCATGGAATGAAGCTGGGCAGCACGGCATCGCACCCGTCTATGGCGCCTGGTTCGGAGCCGCAGGGGGCGTGATTTATTATCACCTGCGCGGACCGGGCGCCGGTGCCGGTCATGGGTGAATTTCGCCGGCCTCTGCGGACACGTGGCGGGAGGTCCTCGAAATGTGGTATCGCGTCTGGCGGGTAACGGTCGCCATGTCGATTGGCGATCCCGCCGAAAAATGTTGTATCAATGGGTCGTTCTTGGGTACTTTCGCTACCCGCATGCGTTCGAGAACCACCCTGCATTACCGCTTGTGCCGTTGATGCCAACCGCTGTCGCAGTTCCTGGAGGCGTTCGCATAGCGTTCCTGTTCCCCTTGAATGGCAAGGGTTTCCCGCGTCAACGTCTCGCCGACCGGGCCGCCTGCCTGCTGGATGAACTGCACTACAGTCGTCAACTGTTCAACTGCGGCTTGAAGATGTTCGACCGGCAGTTGCTGACTCGCGGCGTTCAGCGCGCCTGCCGCTTCTTCGACGTGACCTGCCACGTTGGTCCTTCTCCCCGGGTCGTTGGCGTTACCGGGCGCTAGTATGGAGTATCAGTTAGTTTGTTCAGTTCGTCGCGGGTCTGGTCGATCGGCTCGATGATCGCGCGTGTTGCCGAATCATTCGGGAACAATCGGCGCAGCTCGTGTTCCAGTTCGCTGGTTACCATTATCAACTGTTCAACAGACTTTCGTGGAGCGCTCAATGCGGCGCGGGTCCACTCCGCTGTGAGGTCCAAGTCGCCCTGCCGTAGGGCGACGACGGCCAGTGTCAACCGGGCTTCGGTGGCGCGCATCGGACTCCTGTCGGTTCCGTCCGGGCGTCGGGAAATACGCAGAACTTCCCGTGCGTGGTCGGCCGCTCGTTGGTCTTCGCCGACCAACCGGTAACAATCCATAGCGTAGAAGTCCCACTTCTGTGGATCGATGACAAAGTGGTTCTCCGGGCGATGGGGACGTTCATGTCGGCTGAGCAATCGGTATCCGTCGTCCAGAATCTTGGCGACTTCATCCCGCCTGCCCATACGGGCGGCAGCCTTGGCGGACTGCGCGGCGAGTTGGACGACCACTGATGTGTTGGGCGCCGCCTTGGCACCCGCGTTCGAGTACGCGGCCACCGACTCCAGGCGATCTTGGGTCAGCGCAAACCACGCACTCATCTCGAACGACCACGCGACAATTTCGCCGTGACCGGTTTCCTGGCCGAGGCGGAACGCGGCGGCGCGGTGCAGTTCGGCTTGGCGGTGTTGGCCGGTGTCGTAGTCAATGCAACCAATGAGCAATATCAGCCAACCGGCCAAGACGAGCAATTCGCGGTGTTCGCGGAGAGTGCAGGAGCCCTTGAGCAGGCGAGACAGGTAGTGTAGGTACTGGTGGGCGTCGGCTTTCAATTCGGCCGCATCCCGCCAGGCGTAATCGCAGCACATTTCTTCGACGACCGCTTGGAGTTGTTCAACGGTTTCCGGGCCGACGTCCGTCCGATGCAACTGGCGCATGACATCGTGCACTTCCCAGGACATCGAAAGTGTCGGGTTGCTCGTCGCGCGCGGCAGGCGGACTCCGCGTAGCGCCGCCGCCTTGGATCGTGCTTGAGCGAGGTCGGTTTCCGTCGTACGGCGCTCGTGCTCCGCCTTCACCGCATCCAGTTCGAGAAACGCGGCGAGCAACGCACCGTCCGCTTGACACGCGGCGTCAACCGACCGCCAGAACCGCTCCCCGGCTCGGGCGCGGCCTTTCTCGATGTGTGCCACCGTGGTCCGGTCGCAGTAGGCGATCTTGGCAAGTTGGGTTTGCGTCAAACCGGCGGCATGGCGGAAGACGGTCAGGCGTTCACCGAGTGAACGGCGCAACTCTGTGATCGCCGTCGCTTCTCGTGCCATGTCGCCCATCCTCGTGTCGCCGCTCGACCACCGTAGCAAGGAAGCCGCAGGTGGGGGCCGGTGTGCCCACTATGCCCACATACTTGCGCACGTACCCGCCGACCATCCGCGCCGCCGAGGTGGGGGCGATTCCATCGGTACCATCAACCGGCTGCGGAGATCGTGTGTTGGTTCATAGTTGAGCCGACTCAGCCTCGTCTTCGGCTTCCCGCATAGTCTTGGCGTCGGTCAACGCTCGTGTGGCCAGTGCTACGAAGCGGGTCAGGCTGTGCTCGTTGAACGCGAACTCGAAACTGTCGGACCGGTTGCCGAACACGAAGTCGATGTCGTCGTGGTTATGCGCGACATACTTCATGTCGCAGTTCTTGCCGACCGTAACCCACGCGCCGACCTTGAGTGCTGTATGCATGGTGTCTGCCTCCGAATGCTCCGATGGTGCCCGTTGGTGGCAACTGACGTCGCAAGCGGTTCCGGTCGAGCGGAATGCCTATGGGAGCTGCTTGCGGCTCAGGTGCCTGAAGGCAGGAAACCCGCCGCCCGGCCTTGTGCGTCACTCTGTGTATGGCTGTTTCACACTTGTTGTCACAGCCGTGACCTGCGCACTACGCGCAACCCACCTCGGTGACGACGGATCATCGGTCCGCGCTGGGTTCGTAGGCGCTCGACGGTGCGCGTCGGCAACCTTGAGTAGGGCCGCCGTGGTGATCTTCTTCTTTCGTCGGTGAGGTGTGCGTCGACGTGCTTCTCGATGCCCTCGACGCCAGCGCATCCCCGGACATGCCGAGCTGGGCCATCGTCCGGTCCACGGCGTCGGCCGCGCTACTCGTCTCCGCGCGGTATCGATAACCTTTCCGGCGGGTACGGCATCGACACGCCCGGGTCCCTGCGTCGGACTGGGCCGCAGAAGCGAGGTCGGTCAGGTGCTGGGCGAGTTTGATCGCGCAGGCCAAGGCTGGCCACGTCGTGTACCTGACATGCCCGGACGATGACGATGCTGTTGCCGTGGCGCCGATCGAGGTCGTGCGGGCCGGGCCTGCCGCACTGGGCCGTGGCGAACAGGCGCCTGGCGGCTAGATCAGGCGGCTGGTGAAGCCCGCGTCGACGAGCCGTTGGTAGGCGGCGTGCACGGGTTCGGGAACCCATTGGGCGATGGCGAAGCGGAGGCGGGCGTACTCGGTGATGCGTTGGGTGTCGCCGACGAGCATGTTGATGACGCGGTCGACGTCGCCGATCGTGGCGATGTACTCGTCGAGCGGCAGCGGCTGGGATGAGCAGGTGACGTCGACCTCGGGCCAGACCTTGCGGCAGGTCGCGTAGGCGCGTCGCTGCTGGTAGGGCCGGGAGATCAGCATGACCGAGGTCGGATGGATGCCCGCGTCGGCGAGGACGTCGCGGGTGTTGGTGAGGTTCTGGCTGGTGTTGGTGGCCTCGGTTTCGATGAGGATGGCGTTGGCGGGGACGCCGAGTTTGATGGCGTGCTCGCGGTAGTGGACGGCTTCGCCGCGGGGGAACCGTTCGATGGTGCCGGGGGCGTTGGCGCCGGTGAACACGATCCGCTCGAACATGCCCTGCTGGTAGCGCTGCGCGGTGTGGATGGCGACGCCGAGATCGTGGGAGCCCAGGCCGATGCCGACGTCGCAGCGGCGGGGTTGGTGGCCCATGTCGTGGTAGGCCCACAGGGTTTCGACGTCGGCACGCAGGATCGCGTGCAGTTCGGTGGTCGCCATGACCGGCAAGGTTACGGCCGGCGTGGGTCGGTGCCGTGCACGCCCATCCGGTGCGCCAGCTCGATCGCCCGTTGCGACGGGCGTGGGTGGCGGATCATCTCGCGGACGAGAAGCCGGGAGAGCCGGTGGTAGCGGACCGCGTCACCCGCGCGCCAACGCGCCTGACTTCGGCGCAAGGGTCAGCGGTCCGCGCTGGGTTCGCAGGCGCTCGCACGGTGCGCGTCGGCGACCTTGAGCAGGGCCGCCGTGGTGATCTTCTTCTCTTCGTCGGTCAGGTGTGCGGCGAAGTGCTTCTCGATGCCTGCCAGGTAGACGGGGACGGTTCGGCGGAACGTGGTGCGGCCCTCGCTGGTCAGTAGCGCCCAGACGACGCGACGGTCGTTGGTGTCGGTTTCCTTGCGCACCAGGCCTGCCCGCGCCATCTCGTCCACCAGTCGGCTGACGCGGGTTCGGCTCAGGACGACCCGATCGGCGAGTTCGCGCATGCGCAGCCCGGACTTCCCGGCGCCGTTGAGTTCGAGTAGCACGTCGTACCAGGTGAGGGGGACGGTGCCGACCCGGTCCAACTCGTGCTCGATGGCGCGCAATGCCGCGTTGTAGGAGAGCAGCACGGCCCGCCACGCCTCGATGCCGAGTTCGTCAGTGCGCCGGGGGACCCGCATGGTCCGAGCGTAGCGCATTGCGTGCGTCTGCACACACCTGTTAAAGTGCGTGCAGACGCACATTTCTGCGAACGAAGGGGACCATTATGGCTCGCGTACTCACCACCGACGAGGTCAAGCAGCGGATCGACGCGGGCTCGGCCGTCGTGCTGGAGGCGCTGCCGCAGTCGTATTACGACGAGGCGCATCTGCCCGGCGCGATCAATCTGCCGCTGGACGAGGTTGACGTTCGGGCGGCCGCGCTGATCCCGGACAAGGGCGCCGAGGTCATCGTCTACTGCTCGAACGAGGCGTGCTCGAACTCCGGCATCGCGGCCGACCGGTTGGTGGAACTGGGCTACCGCAACGTCTTCACGTACGAGGCAGGCAAGCAGAACTGGGTGGAGTCGGGTCACCCCACCGAGTCGACCGTGCCGTGAGCGCTGTCGGGACGAGGCTGGACAGGTCCCGGGAACGGGCGTTAGGCCATGCTCGCGCCGACGAGTTCGGTGCCGAGGTAGTCGGCGAGCAGGGCGGGTGTGGGGTAGTGGAACAGGACCGTGGCGGGGAGGCGGACCCCGGTGGTGGTGGCGAGGCGGTTGCGCATCTCCAGGACGGTGAGGGAGTCGAAGCCGAGGTCGCCGAAGGACTGGTCGGTGCCGATGGCGGCGGGTTCGGGGTGGCCGAGGACTACGGCGGCCTCGGAACGGACCAGTCTGAGCAGGGACTCGCGGTCGGTGCCGGTCTCCGGCGTCCACTGTGGACCGACTGTCGCGGCAGCGGGTGCCAGGGTTCGGACCGGTGTGCTGACCAGGCCGCGCAGGACCGTCGGCACCGCGTCGCCGCGGGTGCGCAGGCCGGTGAGGTCCAGTTTGATCGGGACCAGCACCGGCCGGTCGAGGCGCAGCGCCAGGTCGAACAGCGCCAGCCCCTCGTCGGTGGCCAGCGGCTGCACGCCGGACCGGGTCAACCGGGCCAGATCGCCCGCGTCGAGGTGGCCGGTCATCGCGCTTGACGCGCTCCACAGGCCCCAGCCGAGGCTGGTGCCCGGTAGCCCCCGCGCGCGGCGA
This sequence comes from Actinokineospora sp., assembly GCF_052390155.1. NCBI lineage: Bacteria > Bacillati > Actinomycetota > Actinomycetes > Pseudonocardiales > Pseudonocardiaceae > Actinokineospora > Actinokineospora sp. The sequence goes on from NZ_JBQTHF010000071.1 coordinate 34,063, forward strand.
TACCCGGCGAGCGCGTCGAGGAAAGTGTTGGCGGCGGCGTAGTTCGCCTGACCGGCGTTGCCGAAGGTGGCCGCGGCGGAGGAGAACAGGATGAACGCGGCCAGGTCGAGATCCTTGGTCAGCTCGTGCAGGTGCCAGGCAGTGTCCACTTTGGGCGCCAGCACGGTGTCGAGTCGGTCGGGTGTGATCGTCTCGATGGTGCCGTCCGCCAACACGCCCGCGGCGTGCACCACAGCGGTAAGCGGGTGCTCGGCGGGGATCGCGGCCACGACGTGGGCGAGCGCGGCGCGGTCGGTGCCGTCGCAGGCCACGGCGCGGGCGCGGGCACCGAAGGCGGCCAGATCGGCCACCAGCTCGGCCATCCCGTCCGCGTCCGGCCCGCGCCTGCTCACCAGCAGCAGGTGCCGCACACCGTGCGTCGCGGCCAGATGGCGGGCGAGCAGGCAGCCGAGCGTGCCGGTGGCGCCGGTGATCAGCACCGTGCCGTCCGGGTCCAGGTCGGGCCCGCGGGTCGCGGACGTGCGCGCCTTGGCCAGCCGGGGTGCGGACAGTTTTCCCGCGCGGATGGCGAGTTGGGGCTCGCCCGCGGCGACGGCGGCGGGCAGCGCGGCCACGCTGGCGTCGGACGAATCGAGGTCTACCACCACGATCCGCCCGGGATTCTCGGTCTGCGCGGACCGGATGAGGCCCCAGCAGGCCGCGGCGGCCAGATCGGTGCACGCCTCGTCGCGCACGGCGACCCCACCCCGGGTGACGACGACCAACGTGCCGACGGGGTCGGCCAGCCACTCGCGCACGGTGACGAGCAGGCCGTGCACCGACGACCGGACGGCCTCCGGCACCGACTCGCCTGCCGCGGGCGGGACCACCAAGACTGTGACATCGCCCTCGCCGAGCGGGATTTCGTTGCGGGACAAAGACTCTGTGATCCCGTACGGGTCGTCGCCGACGACCGTCCAGGTTCGCTCCGCGGGAACTGGGGCGGACACGGGGAGCCAGGTCAGTTCGAACATCGGCTCGTCGTCGCGCGGGTCGTCGTTCGCCGCGGCGAGCTGCTCGACGCTGATCGAGCGGGCGCTGAGCGCGTGCACGGTCAGCACCGGCACACCGCTCGGGTCGGCGGCGGTGATGGCTACGTCGCCGTGCCGGTCGGTGCGCAGCCGGGCCCGCAGGGTGGTGGCGCCGGTCGCGTGCAGGCTGACCTCGCTCCACGAGAACGGCACCATGATCGTGTCGTCCGCGACGCCCAGCGGGTGCAGGACGGCGTCGAGCAGGGCGGGGTGGATGCCGTACTGGGCGGCGGAAACCTGCTCCGACTCGGGCAGCGCGACTTCGACGTAGAGGTCGTCGCCCTCGCGCCAGAGTCCTTGCAGGCACTGGAAAAGCGGCCCGTACCGCATCTCCTTGGCGGCCAGCCGGTCGTAGAGGTCGTTGATCTCGACCGGCGTCGCCCCGGGCGGGGGCCAGCACGACAGGTCGGCGACGGCGACGGGCAGGCGCTCGCCAGAGACGACGCCGGTGGCGTGTCGAGTCCACTGTCGACGGTCGGCGTCGACCGGCCGGGAGTGGATGCTGAACGCCCGCCTGCCGTCCGCGTCAGGCTCGGCGATACCGAGCTGCACGCTCAGCGAACCGGTCTTGGGCAGCGCCAGCGGACTCTCGATGATCAGTTCGTCCAGGTGGTTGCCGCCCGCCTGGGTTGCCGCGTGCAGCGCCATGTCGATGAGCGCTGTGCCGGGCAGCAGCGTCGCGGCGCCGATGACGTGGTGGCTGAACCAAGGTTGCGTGTTCGCGCTTAACTGTCCGGTGTGGAGGGTTGCGTTCGTCGTCGCGTGGTCGACCGTGGTGTGCAGCAGTGGATGGCTGTGCGCGAACCGGGTCGCCGCGGGCGCCGGGTGCGGCCAGAACCGTTGGGACTGAAAGGGATACGTGGGCAGCGGCACGTGCGCGCCCGCGGTGTCCCAGGCGACCGGGTGCCCGGCGACGTGTAGCCGTGCCAGCGCGGTGGCGAACTGCTGGGGATCGTCGTGGTCGCGACGCAGCGTGCCCTGGGTGTGTCCGCCGCCGCGGTGGGTGTCGAGGATGTCCTGGATGGGGTAGGTGAGCACGGGGTGCGGGCTGATCTCGACGAAGGTGCCGTGCCCGTCGCGGACCAGGGCGTCGACGGTGGGGTGGAATCCGACGGTGGTGCGCAGATTGCGGTACCAGTAGTCCCCGTCGAGCGGCGTGTCCTGGTCGAGCGGCTCGGCGGTGACGGTGGAGTAGAAGGGGATCAGCGGCATCTGCGGGTCCAGCCCGGCGAGCGCGTGCCGGAGTTCGGAGTGGACGGTCTCGACCTGGTGGGTGTGCGAGGCATAGTCCACGGGGATGCGTCGGGCCTGCACTCCGTCGGCTTCGCAGGCCGCGGTGAGGTCGTCCAGCGCGTCCAGGTCGCCCGCGACGACAATGGACTCAGGTCCGTTGACCGCGGCCACATCGATCCGGCCCGGGTAGGCGGCGATCCGTTCGCGCGCCTGGTCGAGCGGGACGGGCAGGGACAGCATGCCGCCGCGTCCCGAGATGGCGCACAGGGCGCGGGCGCGGACGGCGACCACGCGGGCCGCGTCGTCCAGTGACAGCGCGCCCGCCACGCAGGCGGCGGCGATCTCGCCCTGGGAGTGGCCGATCACCGCGTCGGGGAGCACGCCGCGGGTCCGCCACAGGGCCGCGAGCGACACCATGATCGCGAACAGCGCGGGCTGGACCACGTCCACCCGCTCAAGCCCGGGCGCCCCTTCGGTCTCCCGCAGCACCGCCTCGACCGAGTAGTCCACGAACGGCGCCAAAGCCCTGTCGCACGCCCGAAGCGCTTCGGCGAACACCGGCGAGGTGTCCAGCAGCCCGGCCGCCATTGCCTGCCACTGGCTGCCCTGCCCCGGGAACACGAACACGGTCTTGCCGTACGCACCTGTCTTTCCTGATACCACGGTCGCCGAGGGCTGACCCGCGGCCACCGATCGCAGCCCGGCCACCAGTTCCCGCGCGTCACGGCCGAGGACCACCGCTCGGTGCTCGAATCCGGCCCGCCCGCGCACCAGCGCGGCGGCGACCTCGGCGACGCCGACCGTCGACCCGGAACCCGTTGCCCAGTCGGCCAGCTTGGCGGCCTGTTCGGCCAGTGCCGCGGCGGACCGGCCCGACACCGCCCACGTCACCACGCCCGTCGACGTCGGCCCTCTGTCCACAGTGGCCGGTGCAGGTGCCTGCGCGACGATCACGTGCGCGTTCGTCCCCGAGATGCCGAACGACGACACACCCGCGCGCCGTACCGCCGACTCCGGCCAGGCCCGGCCCTCGCTGAGCAACTCGACCGCGCCGCTGGACCAGTCGATGTGCGGGTTGGGTTCGGTGGCATGCAGGGTCTTCGGCAGGGCGCCGTGCCGGATGGCCTGCACCATCTTGATCACACCCGCCACCCCGGCGGCGGCTTGGGTGTGGCCGATGTTGGACTTGATCGATCCGATCCACAGTGGACTGTCGGCGGGCCGGTCGCGGCCGTAGGTGGCGAGCAGGGCCTGCGCCTCGATCGGGTCGCCGAGAGCGGTGCCGGTGCCGTGGGTCTCCACGAGGTCGACGTCGGCTGGGATGAGCCGGGCGTTGGCCAGCGCCTGCTGGATGACGCGCTGCTGGGCGGGCCCGTTGGGGGCGGTCAACCCGTTGGACGCGCCGTCCTGGTTGATCGCCGAGCCGCTGACCACGGCCAGCACGGGGTGTCCCAGCCGCTGGGCGTCGCTGAGCTTCTCCAGCAGCAGCACGCCGGTGCCCTCGCTCCAGCCGGTGCCGTCGGCGTCGGCGGAGAACGCCTTGCAGCGCCCGTCGGGGGCGAGGCCGCGCTGGCGGGCGAACATCACGAAGGTGCCTGGGGTTGCCATCACGGTGACGCCGCCCGCGAGCGCGAGGGTGCACTCGCCGGAACGCAATGCCTGCGCGGCAAGGTGTACGGCCACCAGCGACGACGAGCACGCGGTGTCCACAGTGACCGCCGGGCCCTCCAGGCCGAGGTGGTAGGCGACCCGGCCCGAGCCGATGCTGCCGCCGACGCCGAGGAAACCCTCGGTGTCCTCGGCCGCGCCGCCGACCACGTCGGCGTAGTCCTGGTACATGATCCCGGCGTACACGCCGGTCCGGCTGCCGCGCAGGGCTGTGGGGTCGATGCCCGCGCTTTCGATTGCCTCCCAAGAGGTCTGCAGGAGCAGCCGGTGCTGCGGGTCGATGGCGCGGGCCTCGCGCGGGCTGATGGCGAAGAACGCGGCGTCGAAGTCCGCGGCGTCGAGCAGGAAGCCGCCATGGCGGGTGTAGGTGGTGCCGGGGTGGTCGGGATCGGGGTGGTAGAGCCCGTCGAGGTCCCAGCCGCGGTCGGTGGGGAACTCGCCGATGGTGTCCTCGCCGCGGGCGACCAGGTCCCACAGGTCCGCGGGCGTGCGTACCCCACCGGGGTATCGGCACGCCATGCCGACGATCGCGATCGGCTCGTGGCCGGCGGCGCTGAGCCGCTGGTTCTCCTGGCGCAGCCGCTCGGTCTCCTTGAGCGAGCTGCGCAGGGCCTCGACCAGTTTGTCGGTGGGGGCGGTCATCTTCTACCTCACACTGTCGTCGGCGGAGAGCTGCGGCCCCATGGCGAGTTCGATCAGCGAGAACGCGTCCAGGTCATCGATCGAGCCGCTCGACCCGACCGGGTCCGCGGCCGATTCCGCGCCCACCCCGGTCAGCGCGAGCAGCGGGTCGAGCAGCCCCGCCGCGCGCAGTTCGGCCAGCGACACCGTGCTCAGCGCGGCGCGCAGCCGGGCCTCGGTGTCGGACGGGACGAGGTCGTCGCGCAGCCGCGCGGCCAGGGCCCGCGAGGTCGCGTAGTCGAAGATCAGCGTCGCGGGCAGGGTGAGTCCCGCGGCGGACTGCAGGGCGTTGCGCAGTTCGATGCCGGTCAGCGAATCGAAGCCCAGTTCGGTGAACGCACGGTCGGGGTCGACCGCCGTGGCGCCGTCATGTCCCAGCACCGTGGCGGCCTGCACGCGCACCAGTTCCAACAGGACTCGGTCCTGTTCGGCGCGCGGTAGCGGGGCAACCCGCTCGCGCAGACCGATCGCCGGGCCGGGCCGCGTCGCCCGGCCCGACGGGGCCCGCACCGGCGCGGGTGCGTCTCGGGTCGTCCCGGCGTCGAGGGCCGCCAGGACGAGCACGGGGTCGGCGCCGCGAACCGCGCCGTCGAACAGTGCCAGACCGTCCACTTCGGACAATGCGCGCATGCCGGACCTGTTCAGGCGCTGGACATCGCCGCCTGCCAGTGTGCCGCCCATGCCCGCCTCCCACAGGCCCCACGCGAGGGAAACCGCGGGCAACCCCGCGGCGACCCGGTGGGCGGCCAGCGCGTCGAGGAAGGAGTTGGCCGCGGCATAGGACGCCTGGCCCGCACTGCCCAGGACCCCGGCCGCCGAGGAGAACAGCACGAACGCCGACAGGTCCGCGTCGCGGGTCAGCTCGTGCAGGGTCCAGGCCGCGTCCACCTTGGGCGCGAAGACCCGGTCGATCCGGTCCGGGCTCAGCGCGTCGAGCACGCCGTCGTCGAGCACACCCGCGGCGTGCACCACGGCGCGCAGCGGGTGCGCGGCCGGGATGTCCGCCAGCAGATCGGCCACCGCGGCGCGGTCGGCGACGTCGCACGCGACGATGGTCACCTCGGCGCCGAGGCAGGCTAGTTCGGCACGTAATTCCTTGGCGCCAGGGGCATCCGGGCCGCGTCTGCCGGTCAGCAGCAGGTGCCGCACGCCGTGCGTGGCGACCAGGTGCCGGGCCACGACGGTGCCCAGCGCGCCCGTGCCGCCGGTGATCAGGACGGTGCCCCGGGCATCCCACGGTGTGGTGTCCACTTCGGATGCTTCGGCGCGAGTCAGCTTGGGCAACCGGATCTCGCCCGCGCGGATCGCCACCTCGGGCTCGCCCAGTGCGACCGCGGCGGCCAGCGCCTGATCGGACTCCGTGCTCCCGTCGACGTCGACCAGGACGAAGCGGCCGGGGTGCTCGGTCTGCGCCGAGCGCGCCAGGCCGCGTACGGCGGCGTGGCCGAGCGTCGCCCCGGTGTCGGTGACGAGTACGAGAGTCGACGCGCTCAGCCGGGGCTCGGCGAGCCACTCCTGTACCAGCGCCAGGGTCCGATGGGTCGCCGCGTGCGCGGCCTGGTCGACCGCGCCGGGGTCGGCGCCGATCACGGCCACCACGGCGTCCGGCGCGGTGCTCGCGGCGGCAGCCACGTCCGGGCACGCGTCGGTGCCGAGGATCACCAGTTCCCTTGACACACCTGGGATCGGCTCGACGGGCGGCCAGTCGACCCGATGGCGGTACCCGGCGATCGCCGCCCGCATCGGGCGCAGGGCGAGCCGGTCGATCGAGCACACGGGGGTGCCGACCGGGTCGGCCATCGTGACCGACACGCCGCCCTCGGTCGGGTCGATTCGGACCCGGAGCGCGGTGGCCCGAGTCGCGTGTAGACAGACGCCCGCGAAGGCGAATGGCAGCCGCGCGGACGTGGTGTCGCGCAGCGCGGCGCCGTGCAGCGCGGCGTCCAGCAGCGCCGGGTGCAGGCCGTAGCCCGTGACGTCGGTGCCCTCGGGCAGCGCCACCTCGGTGAACAAGGTCTCGCCGTGGACCCAGGCCGCCCGCACACCGCGGAACAGCGGGCCGTGGCTCAGGCCGAGCGCGCCGAGGTCGGCGTACAAGTCTTCCACCGCAAGGGGTTCGGCACCCTCGGGCGGCCAAGTGGTCAGTTCCGCGCCGGGCACGTCGGCCTCGGCGAGGACACCGGTGGCGTGGTGGGTCCAGTCGGCACCGGAGCGGGCGTAGACGTCGACCTTGCGGTCCGCCGACACCGCGACCTGCACCCGCACGCCCGCGTCGGCAGGCAGCACCAGCGGCTCGCGCAGGGTCAGGTCTTCGACCGTGTGGCACCCGACTTCGTGCGCCGCGCGCAGCACCAGGTCCAGCAGGGCCGCGCCGGGCAGCACGACCGCGCCGTCGATCACGTGCTCGGCCAGCCACGGGTGCGTCCGGGTCGACAGCAGGCCGGTGAACACCGATCCGCCGCCGTCGGCGAGGGTGACCGCGGACCCGAGCAGCGGGTGCCCGGTGCGGTCCGCTCCCGCGGCGGGGGCGTCGAGCCAGTGCCGCGTGCGCTGGAACGGGTAGTTCGGCAGCTCGGCCCGCCGGGCGGCGCCGAAGACCTCGGACCACGCGACCGGCAGGCCGCGCACGTGCTGGGTCGCCAGCGCGGTGAGCAGCGTCCGCCGGTCGGGTTCCCCGGCCCGCAGCAGGGAAGTGACCACGACGCCGGGGCGGTCGATGATCTGGGTGGTCGCGGTGGCCAGCACCGAGGTCGGCCCGAGTTCGAGGTAGTGGGTGACCCCCTCGGCGTCGAGATGCCTTACACCGTCGAGGAAGCGGACCGGTTTGCGGATGTGGTCGACCCAGTAGCCGGGGTCGCGGAGCTGCTCGTCGGTGGCGGGCAGGCCGGTGAGGTTGGAGACGACCGGGATGGTCGGCGCGTGCAGCGTCATCCCGCCGACGATCTCGCGGAACTCGGCGAGCACGCCGTCCATGTGCGGGGAGTGGAACGCGTGGCTGGTCTTGAGTTCCCGGGTCCGGCGCCCCCGGCCGTCGAAGAGTCGGGCGATCATGGTGACCGCCGCGGTGTCGCCGGAGATGACTGTCGACTCAGGACCGTTGAGCGCGGCGATGGACACCTGCCGCGTCTTGCCGCGCAGCATCGGCGCGAGTTCGGCCTCCGTGGCGGCGATGGCGACCATCGTGCCGCCCGCGCGGGCGGCCTGCATCAGCGCGCCCCGGGCGGTGACCAGCCGTGCGGCGTCGGGCAGGGTGAAGACTCCGGCCACGTGCGCGGCGGCGATCTCGCCGACCGAGTGTCCGATCAGGAAATCCGGTCGCACGCCCCAGGATTCCAGCAGCCGGAACAACGCGACCTCCAGCGCGAACAGCGCGGGCTGGGTGTACTCGGTGCGGTTGAGCAGCGCGGCGTCCGGGTCGTCCGGCCCGCGCGACATCAGCTCGCGCAGCGGCCGGGGCAGGTGCCGGTCGAGTTCGGCGCACACCGCGTCGAGGGCGGCGGCGAACACCGGGAACTCCTCGGCCAGTTCGCGGCCCATCCCTGGACGCTGGCTGCCCTGGCCGGTGAACAGGAACGCGGTCGACAGCTTGGCGCCGCGTTCACCGGCCACCACGTCGAGACTGGCACCGCCCTCGGCGAGGCGGTCGAGCGCGGCGCGCAGGCCGTCGCGGTCCTCGGCCAGCACCACGGCCCGGTGCGCGAAGGCGGTCCGCGCCGCGAGGCAGGCACCGATCTCGGCCACGTCCGGGCCGTCCGGGTCAGCCGCGATGTCGCTCAACCGCTTGGCCTGCAAGCGAAGCGCCGGTTCGGTGCGCGCCGACAGCACGCACGGCAGCACACCGCCGGGGGTCTCCTCGTGCGTGTCCTCGGCGGGCGCCTGCTCGACGATGAGGTGGGCGTTGGTGCCCGAGATCCCGAAGGAGGACACTCCCGCACGGCGCGTCCGCTCGCCCCGCGGCCAGGGGCGGGCGGCGGTCAGCACCTCGACGGCGCCGGAAGTCCAGTCCACGTGCGGGTTCGGCCGCTCGACGTGCAGGGTCCTGGGCAGCTCGCCGTGCCGCAGCGCCAACACCATCTTGATGAGTCCGGCCACCCCGGCCGCGGCCTGGGTGTGGCCGATGTTGGACTTGACCGAACCGATCCACAGTGGACTGTCGGCGGGTCGACCCTGGCCGTAGGTGGCCAGCAGCGCCTGCGCCTCGATCGGGTCGCCGAGGGTGGTGCCGGTGCCGTGCGCCTCCACCGCGTCGACATCGGCCGGGCTCAGCCCCGCGTTGTCCAGCGCCATCAGGATCACGCGCTGCTGGGCGGGCCCGTTGGGCGCGGTGAGCTGACTGCTGGCACCGTCCTGGTTGATCGCGCTGCCGACGATCACCGCGAGGATCGGGTCGTCGTCGCGGCGGGCGTCGGAGAGCCGCTTGAGCAGCACCAGCCCGCCGCCCTCGGCCCAGCCGACGCCGTCGGCCGTGTCGGCGAACGATCGGCACCGGCCGTCCGGGGACAGGCCGCGCTGCCTGCTGAACTCAACGAACGGGGTAGGCGTGGCCATGATCGTCACCCCGCCCGCGAGCGCGGCCGAGCAGTCTCGGTCACGCAATGCCTGGCAGGCGAGGTGAATGCCGACCAGCGAGGACGAGCAGGCGGTGTCCACAGTGACCGCCGGGCCGCGCAGGCCGAGATGGTAGGCCACCCGGCCGGAGGCGACGCTGGGGGCGCTGCCGGTCAGCAGGTGCCCCTCGTCGGCGTGTCCTGAGTGGACGAATCGGCTGCCGTAGTCGTTGTACATGACCCCGGCGTAGATGCCCGTGCTGCCCGCGCGCAGCGTGGCCGCGTCGATGCCCGCGTTCTCCACGGCTTCCCAGGCCAACTCCAGCAGCAGCCGCTGCTGCGGGTCGATGGTGCGCGCCTCGCGCGGGCTGATGCCGAAGAACTCGGGGTCGAACTCGGCGGCGTCGTGCAGGAAACCGCCGTGCCGGGTGTAGCACGTGCCGTGCTTGCCCGGGTCGGGGTCGTAGAGCGCGTCCAGGTCCCAGCCGCGGTCGCCGGGGAACTCGCCCACGGTCTCGGTTCCCTCGGTGAGCACGCGCCACAACCCTTGCGGGGTCTGGATTCCGCCGGGCAGCCGACAGGCCATCCCCACGATCGCGATCGGCTCGGCGCGGTCCTGCTCGGCCTCGCGCAACTGCTTGCGGGTCTGGTGCAGCTCGGCGGTCACCCGCTTGAGGTAGTCGCGGAGCTTGTCCTCGTTGGTCATGGCGCGCTGTACTCCTTCTTCACCGAGGTGCGACCCGGGTTCGCTGCAGTTCGAGTCGGGAGACGTCCATCACGCGACCGGCGTCGGTGACGATCTCGACGGGGGCGGGATGGCCGAGGAATGCGAGCAGGCTCGCGGTGAGCCCGTACGCGCCGACGTTGGGGATGGACACGAGCCCGCCCGCCCGCGGGTCGGCGAGCGTCGTGTCGGGGGCCAGGGTGTCCAGCGGTGTGCACAGCGGGCCCACCACCGTGCACCGCGTGCCCGCACCCGAAATGTCGGGCACCGGCAGCAGTGTCGGCTCCATCGGGCGCAACCTGCGCAGCCCCGACATGCCGCCGAGGTGGTTGATCCCGGCGTCGAGCAGCACGAACGTCCGTCCCTTTGAGACCTTCACCTCGACGATCCGGCTCAGCAGCGTGCCGCAGTCGCCCGCGAGGTAACGGCCGGACTCGAAGGAGATCCGCGGCAGGCCGCGGCGCCAGCCGGGCAGGTGCGCGTCGAGCAGCGTCATCAGCCGGGCGGCCAGGTGGGGGAATCGGGGTCGGGCGCCGCGCACGGCGTACGGGGCGCCGAAGCCGCCGCCGAGGTTCACCTCGGCGATGCCGGTCAGCACACCGGAAAGCCCGGCCGCGATCCGAATGGACACCTCGAACTGCTTGACCAGCGCGGCCTCGTCCTGCAGGTTCGTGCCCGCGTACAGGTGCAGCCCGGCGATCCGGGCGGCCTTGCGGCTGCCGAACAGCTCGGGGCTGGCCGCGATCCACGACGCGTCGGCGCCGAACTGCGACGCCACACCGGTCATGGTCAGGCCGGTGCCCGCCGCCGACTCGTCCGCGTTCACCCGCAGCAGGCAGTCCACCGAGACGCCGTGCGCGGCGGCCAGACGGTCTACTGTGGACAGATCGGTGGGCGAGTCGACGGAGAACCGGCGGATGCCGCGGCGTAGCGCGTGGTCGAGGGTGTCCTCGGTCTTGGCCGGTCCGGCGAGCTGGATCAGCTCTGGGGCCATCCCGCCCGCGATGGCGGCGTCCACCTCGCCGGACGACGCCACCTCGGCGTGGCAGCCCAGTGCCGCGAGCTGCCCGACCACCAGGGGATGCGGGTTCGCCTTGAGCGAGTAGTGCACGTCGGTGGCTGTCGGGACGGCCGAGCACAGGTCGTCGTGGGCGGCGCGGACGGCGGCCAGATCGTAGACGTAGGTCGGGGTGCCGTACTCGGCTGCCAGCGCGACCAAGTCCGTCTGTCCTGTGTGGACTGAGAGGGTGGCGGTCATCGCGCACCCGCCGCAGTCCAGTCGGCCCAGCCCGCCAGCACGCCCGCGCGGTCGATCTTGCCGTTGGTGGTGAGCGGCAGCGACTCCAGCACCAGGCACTCCGGCGGGACCTTGGCGTCCTCCATTCGGACGCGCAGCTCCTTGGCCAGCCGCTCGCGGGTGATCTCGCCGGTGACCGCGAGCCGCGCGCCGTGCTCGTCGCAGGCCGGGAGCGCGATCGCCAGCAGCACACCGGGAATGTCGGCGGCGGCGGCCTCCACCTCGGCGGTGCTGATCCGAAAACCGTTCTGCTTGTAGACTTCGTCGCCGCGCCCGACGAAGTACAGGTACCCGTCGGCGTCCATCCGGCAGCGGTCGCCGGTGTGCAGCGCGGTGCGGCCGAGATAGTCGCGGCGGAACCGGGCCGCGGTCAGCTCCGGGGCGTTCCAGTAGCCCGCCATCACGTGCGGGCCGCGCACGACCAGCTCGCCGACCTCGCCCGCGGGCAGCCGGTCGCCGTCCGGTCCGACCACGAACGCCTCGGTGCCGGGCAGTGCCCGACCGACCGCGCCCGGCCGGGTGCGGTCGAGATCGGGTTCGCCGATGGCCACCCGCTTGCACTCGGTCAGCCCGAACATCCCGACGACCGCGAGGCCCGGGACCAGCTCCCGCATGGTGGCGGACAGCGCGGGGGACAGGTTCGCCCCGGTGTTGGTCACCATCCGCAGCGGCGGCGGTTCGGCGGCGCGCCGGAGCAGGTTGCACAGCATGACCGCGAGGCTCGGGACCAGCGGCAGCACCGTGACCCGGTCCTCGACGATGCGCCGCAGCAGCCCGGCGGCGGCGTCCTGGTCGACCCCCAGCACCAGCGTCGCGCCCGCCGCGCAGCTCAGAAACGCTTGGTAGAGCCCGTAATCGAAGGCGAGCGGCAGACAGCACAGCACGACGTCGTCGGACCGGTAGCCGAGCCTGCCCGCGATCGCGTCGACCGCGAAGAGCACCTGCTGGTGCGTGGACACCACGGCCTTGGGCAGCGCGGTGCTGCCCGAGGTGTAGATCAGCGACACCGGCTCGGAGGCCAGCAGCCCGCTGTCGTCGGGCGACCAGCCGTACTCGTCGGCGTCCGGCAGTTCGGCCAGGGTGAACACCGGCGCGGCGGTCAGCTCGCGCGCCTGGGCCGCCGCCTCCGTGCCGCCGAGCACCAGCCGCGGCGCGCAGTCGGAAAGGATGTGCCCCAACAGGTACGGCCGGGTCCGGGCGCTGACCACCACGTAGCTCGCGCCCACCCGGGACGCGGCGTAGACCAGCGCCACGGTCTCCATGTCGTTGTGGTCGAGGACCAGCACCCGGTCGCCGCGCTCGACGCCGTGGCGGGCGAGCCAGCCCGCCGCCGCGACACTGCGCGCGCGCAGTTCGGCGTAGGTCCAGCGGCGGTCGCCGCGGCGCACCGCGGTCCCGTCCGGGGTCCGCCGGGCGCGGTCGTCGAGCAGAGTGTGCAGTAGCGCCGCGGTCATCGTCCCCACGACTCCTTCCGGCTGTGCTGATGTGTTTGGGAGCAGCGGGTTTCAGGCGCTGATGATGCCGACATTGGCGGCCCGGGTACCGGCCTGGAACCGGCTGATCGCGTTGAGGTTCCGCATGAGCCGGGCGATGTGGCGGCGGCAGGCGCGCACCGACATACCCAGGCGCCGGGCGATGGTCTCGTCGGTCATCCCCTCGGCGAGCAGCTTGGCGATGTCGCGCAGGATGATGTCGTCGATGCCCTCGTAGCCCGCCTCGGTGGCGTTGTAGGGCTGGCCGGTGGACCAGATGTACTCGAAGACCTGGCCCAGCAGCGTTGCCAGCACGGGATTGTGCATCTCCAGCGCGTCGGCCAGGTCCGGCACGACCGCGCATTTGCCGTCGAACACCACGAACGGGCTCGGCAGCAGGTCGGTGGTGCGCACTTGCGCGCCCGCGCCGACGATCCGCTTGATGTACGCGCGGGAACGCAGGTCGGCCCGCGCGGAGTGCTGGTAGAGCACCCGAACCCGCACCCCTCTGTCCACAGCGGACAGATCGCGGGCGAGTGCCTCGTCGTCGGCGGTGGTGTCCTCCCAGTCCACGCCGCGCGGCCGGACGCTGACCAGCTCCTCGCGGCACCCGGTCGTCGCCATGGCCAGCGCGCCCCGCACCTCGGCGCGGTCGCGCAGCGGGCGGATCTCGCTCGCCGGGTCCGAGACCGGCCGGGACTGCGCGTAAAGCGGCAGCAGGCCGCTGAGCTGGGTGCGGATGTTGGTGATCAGGTCGCGTCGGTGGTGGATCTCGCCTTCCAGCGGGGAGATCAGCGCCGCCGAGGCCACATCCGGGTCCACCGGGACGAAGCCGTGCGCGTCGCCCGTGTCCGGGCGCAGCAGGTGCAGGTCGAGCAGGCGCTTGACCAGGTCCTCCAGCAGGTACTCGGTCAGGTTCAGGTCGGCGGCGACCGTGTCCGTGATGCGGACCGAGCCCGCGCGCAGGGCGTACTGGTACACGGCCTCGGTCAGCTCGCACACCACGGTGCGGTCCGGGTCCGGCGCGACCCGCAGGTACGGGTGGTCGCGGCGGACGTGGTGGTCGAACCCGTCGAAGCCGTCGAACCCGTCGAACCCGCCGGACGGGATCGACGCCTCGGGTAGCTGATGAATGGTCATGTGACCAACTCCTTGGATCGACAATCGCCGCACCCGTGCGGGGCGGTCCGCCAGATATTCCCGACGGCCCAGATATTCCTGACGGCCAAGTCTGTTCCGGCGGGCAGCGCGGCCCAAGTGGCGCTACCGCCATGGCGTTTACGACAGCTATCCGTCGCACCCGCCATGGCCGTTGCGCCAGCTATCGCCCGACCCTGAGATATCCGACAGTGAGTCATCACCATCGCAGCCGGAGAAAATTTGGAGGATTCGTGGCAATCGTCGGCGTCGTTGGCGCGGGTGTCATGGGCACCGGCGTCGCCCAGAATCTCGCCCAGAGTGGTCATCAGGTCGTGTTGGTCGATCTCAGCAAGGAGATCCTCAACGAGGCCATGGAGAAGATCGAGCGCAACGCCCGGATGAGCAGGCTGCTCGGCGGTCCCGCGGTGGACGTCGCGGAGGTCATGGCGGCCATCACCGTCGACGTCGAGATCTCGGGCCTGGCCGAGGCCGAGATCGTGATCGAGAACATCACGGAGAACTGGGACAGCAAGCGCGCGGTCTACGCGGAGCTGGACAAGCACTGCGGGCCCGACACCGTGTTCATCGCCAACACCTCGGCGATCCCGATCACCAAGATCGCCTCGGTGACCCGGCGGCCCGCCAACGTGATCGGCGTGCACTTCATGAACCCGGTCCCGATGAAGCCCGCGTGCGAGTTGATCCCCGGCTTCCACACCTCGCCGGAGACCATCCAGCGGACCCGGGACCTGTTGGCGGACATGGGAAAGAAGGGCATCGACGTCAAGGACGCGTGCGGCTTCGTGTCCAACCGCGTGCTGATGCTCACCGTCAACGAGGCGGCTTTCCTGGTGCACGAGGGCGTGGCGGACGCCGCGACCGTGGACGAGGTGTTCCGCAGTTGCTTCGGGCACCCCATGGGCCCGCTGGAGACCGCCGACCTGATCGGCGTGGACACGATCCTCTACAGCGTCGAGGTGCTCTACGAGCAGTACTCGGACAGCAAGTACCGGCCGTGTCCGCTGCTGCGCCAGATGACCGACGCGGGCCTGCACGGCCGCAAGACCGGGCGCGGCTTCCACTGGTACGACGATTTCGGGCGCCTGATCCAGACGGCCCCGCAGACCAATTCGGTCGAGGATGCAAAGGATGCCGCTCATGCCTGAGAAAACCGCAACCGAGATCCGGGACTTCATCACCGGCCGGTACCCCCAGGTGCAGTTCTCGGACGACGAGAACATCTTCGCGCTGGGCTTCATCAATTCGCTGTTCGCGATGGAACTGGTGATGTTCATCGAGAAGACGTTCGTCATCACCATTTCCAACTCGGATCTGCAGATGGACAACTTCCGCACGGTGAACGCCATGGCCGCGCTGGTCCAGAGCAACCGGGTCATGGCGGGCCAGAGGTAGCGGGCGCCGTGACCATCACAGACGCGAGGGCGGCGGTCGAGCCCTACACCTGCACCCGGCCGGACCGCGCGGTCGCCCGCCGGTTCGTCGACGAGCACATCGTGCCCAACGCCGACGCCTACGACCGGGCCGAGTGGATCCCCGAGGACCTGCTCGACCGGATGTCCGCGGCGGGGCTGTGGGCGCCGTTCCTGCCGACCGAGTTCGGCGGCATGGGCCTGGACATGGTCACCCTCGGCGGCATCCACGAGGAGGTGGGCCGCGGCTGCTCGTCGGTGCGCAGCCTGCTTACCGTGCACACCATGGTCTCCTGGGCCGTGCAGCGCTGGGGAACCCCGGCGCAGCGCGACCGGTGGCTGCCCGAACTCGCCCAGGGCGCGACCCTTGGCGCGTTCTGCCTCACCGAACCCCAGGCGGGCAGCGACACCCAGGGCATCGCGGCCACCGCGGTGCGCCGGGGCGGCGACTGGGTGCTCAACGGGGTCAAGAAGTGGATCACCGGCGGTCAGCGGGCGGACCTGTTCCTGGTGTTCGCCCGCACCCAGCGCGGTGTCGGCGCGTTCCTGGTGCCGAGATCCGCGCCCGGGCTGGAGATCAACCCGATCGGCGACATCCTCGGCACCCGGGCCAGCATGCTGGCCGAGGTCGTCCTGCGCGACGCGGTCGCGGGCCCGGACGCGCTGCTCGGCCCGGACGGGTTCGCCTCCGGGATGGTCCTCACCGGCGTGCTCGACCTGGGCCGCTACAGCGTGGCGTCCGGGTCGGTGGGCATCCTGCAGGGCTGCCTGGACGCGTGCGCCCGCTACGCCGAGTCGCGGACCGTGGGCGGCAGCGGGCTGCGCGACTTACAGCTCATCCGCGCCAAGATCAGCGACATGGTGACCGACACGCAGGCCGCCAGGCTGCTCTACGAGCACGCGGGCCGACTGCGCGACCAGGGCGACGAGGCCACCCTGATGGCCACGTTCGTGGCGAAGTACTTCGCCTCGCGCGCCGCCGCCCGGCACGCGAGCGAGGCCGTGCAGATCCACGGTGCCAACGGTTTCGGAACCGACTACCCGGTGGCCCGGTTCTACCGCGACGCCAAGGTGATGGAGGTCATCGAGGGCAGCTCGGAGATCCAGCAGATCACCATCGCCGAAGACGCCTTCAGGAGGTGTGCCTGACATGAGCGTGGAAACCACCAGCCCCACCAAGGTCGACGGGAAACCGCGCCAGGGCCGGGTGAAATGCATCGCCTGGGACCTCGACAACACCGTCTGGGACGGCGTCCTGCTCGAAGGCGACGACCTGCGGCTGCGCACCGACGTGGTCGAGGTCATCGCCGAGCTGGACCGGCTCGGCGTGCTGCACTCGGTGGCCAGCAAGAACGACCCGGACGCCGCGATGGCGAAGCTGCGGGAGTTCGGCATCGAGGAGTACTTCATCTACCCGCAGATCGGGTGGAACGCCAAGTCGGCGGGCATCGCGCAGATCGCCAAGTCGATCAACATCGGCGTCGACGCGATCGCCTTCGTCGACGACCAGGAGTTCGAGCGCGACGAGGTCGCGCACGCGCTGCCCCAGGTCATCTGTGTCGACGTGGTGGATCTGCACACCGCGGTCCAGGAGCCGGAGTTCCGGCCCCGGTTCGTCACCGCGGAATCCGCCACCCGGCGGGACATGTACCGCCAGCAGATCGCCCGCGCCGAGGCGGAGCAGTCCTATGTCGGGCCGAGCGAGGAGTTCCTGGCGAGTCTGGCGATGGTGTTCACCATTTCCGGGGCCCGCCAAGAGGATCTGCAGCGCGCCGAAGAGCTGACCATCAGGACCAACCAGCTCAACTCCACCGGCCGCACGTACTCCTACGAGGAACTCGATGTCCTGCGCACGTCGCCGGACCATCTGTTGCTGGTGGCCACATTGGACGACAAGTACGGCAGCTATGGCACGATTGGCTTGTGCCTGCTTGAGAAAGGCACCGAAGCCTGGTACTTGCGGCTGCTGCTGATGTCGTGCCGAGTGGTCTCCCGCGGTGTCGGCACGGTGCTGCTCAACCACCTGATCGGACTCGCCGCGGGCGCGGGTGTGCCGCTGCGGGCAGACTTCGTGGAGACGGGGCGCAACCGGATGATGCAGATCACCTACGCGTTCGCCGGTTTCCAGGAGGTCTCCCGCGACGGCGACACCGTGGTGCTCGAACGCGGTGCCGAGGACATCCAGCCGCACCCGGCCACGGTCACCGTGGTCACCGATGACGCCGGGGTGAACGGGCGATGACCGCCGCCTCCCCCTGGCTGCCGTTCGGGTCGGCGCCCGACTCCCGCGTGCGGCTGCTGTGCCTGCCGCACGCGGGGGCGGGTGCCTCCGCGTACCGCGCCTGGGCCAAGGGTTTGCCCGCGGACATCGGGGTGTGCCCGGTGCAACTTCCCGGCCGGGAGTCCAGGATGGGGGAGCGCCCGTTCGACCGGGTGGAACCGCTGGTCGAGGAGTTGGCCGCGGTCGTGGCCGAGCTGGTCGAGCCGCCGTACGCGTTGTTCGGGCACAGTTTGGGGGCGCTGGTCGCCTTCGAGTTGGCCGTCCGGCTGCGCGGACTCGGTGTGCCGGAACCGGTGCACCTGTTCGTGTCCGGCAGGCAGGCGCCGCGGATCGTGTCCCCGCTGCCCGACCTGCGCGACCTCGACCTGGCCGACCTGGCCGCTGAACTCGCCCGGCTGGGCGGGACTCCCAAGCAGGTGCTCGACAACCTCGACCTGCTCGGCTGCATCGCACCGATGCTGCGGGCGGACTTCGCGGTCAACGAGACCTACCGCTACACCGAGCGGCCGCCGCTGGAGCTGCCGGTGACGGCGTTCGCCGCCACCGCGGACCCGCGGGCCGACCTGGCCCAGATCACCGCGTGGCAGGAGCAGACCAGCGCCGGGTTCCGGGTGCACCGGCTGCCCGGCGACCATTTCGCGGTGCTGCGGCAGGCCGCGTTCGTGCACGCGCGGATCGCGGACGCACTGGCACCCGCGCCAGTCACAGTCCACTAAAGACAGTCTACTTGGTACTCGTTCGGCGCAAGGAGGCGCAGTCATGACCGACCCGACGCACGCCCCGCTGGTCCGGCTTGGCAGGTTGCTGGACGAGGGGTCGCTGACCGAACTGCACGACAGCGACGAGTTCGCGGCGAGCATGGTCCGCGGCCGGATCGAAGGCGAGAAGGTCGTCGCGTTCTGCACGGACGCCACCCGCAAGGGCGGCGCGCTGGGCATGGGCGAGTGCGTCCGCATCGCCGAGGCCATCGACCTCGCGGCGAGTGAGGGCACGCCCGTGATCGGGCTCTGGCACTCGGCGGGCGCGAAGCTCGCCGAGGGCGTGGAGGCCATGCACGGGATCGGCCGGATCTTCGCCGCGATGGTTCGGGCCTCGGGCAAGGTGCCGCAGATCTCGGTGGTGCTCGGGCCGGCGGCGGGCGGTGCCGCCTACGGGCCCGCGCTGACCGACGTGGTGATCCAGGCCAGGGCCGGCCGGATCTTCATCACCGGCCCGGACGTGGTGCACAGCGTCACCGGTGAGCGCATCGACATGGACGGGCTCGGCGGGCCGGAGGCGCACGGCAAGCGCTCCGGGGTGGCGCACGTGACGACCGAGTCCGAGGACGACGCCTACCGCGAGGCGCGTCGGCTGGTGGAACTGTTGTCCCGCAGGGGTTCCTTCGACGTGGCCGCGATCGGCCCCGGCGAAGACCTGCGGGCACTGCTGCCCGAGTCGCCGCGTCGGGCCTACGACGTGCATCCGCTGCTCGCGTCCATTGTGGACGATTCGTCGTTCTTCGAGCTGCACGCGAAGTGGGCGCCCAACGTCGTCGTCGGCTTCGGCAGACTCGGCGGCGGCACGGTCGGCGTGGTGGCGAACAACCCGCTGCGCAAGGGCGGCTGCCTCGACGCGCTCAGCGGCGAGAAGGCCGCGCGGTTCGTGCGGATGTGCGATGCGCTGGGCGTTCCGCTGCTCGTCGTGGTGGACGTGCCGGGGTACCTGCCCGGCGTCCGCCAGGAGTGGGACGGTGTGGTCCGCCGCGGCGCGAAGCTGCTCTACGCCTTCGCCGAGGCGTGCGTGCCGAGGGTGACCCTGGTGACCCGGAAGTCTTACGGCGGCGCGTATATCGCGATGAACTCGCGGTCGCTGGGCGCCACCGCGGTGTACGCCTGGCCCGACGCGGAGGTCGCCGTCATGGGGGCCGAGGCGGCGGTGCGCATCCTGCACCGCAAGCGGCTCGCCGCGGCCGACGAGTCGACGCGCGCGTCCGTGCTCGCGACGCTGGTCGAGGAGCACGAGCGCGTCGCGGGTGGTCTGGACCGCGGCCTCGACCTCGGCGTGATCGACGAGCTGATCAAGCCCGAGGACACCCGCGGCAGGCTGATCGCCACCTTCGCCGCCGCGACGGCCACCGCGGTGCCGGTGCGCGGCGACCACGGCAACATCCCGCTCTGATCTCCCACGAGTTTCCCGGAGGAATCCGATGACCGCCGTCATGACCGGCCCCCTGAGCTACGGCCAGCTCTCCGTCTGGCGGGACGTGGAGTGCTTCCCGCCGGAGAAGCGGTACCAGGCGAACATCGTGCAGGCGCTGGAGTTGGGCCCCGACTTCCCGGTCAGCCGGGTGCGCGCGGCCGTCGAGGTGTTGCGCGCCAGGCACGAATCCCTGCGCACCGTCTACGACTTCACCGACCCCGCGCTGCCCCGCCAGATCGTGCGGGCGCTCGGCGCGTCCGACCTCGTGCTGCGCGAGATCGTCCCGCTCGACGGCGAGGACTCGGCCGCCGCCGTGGCCCGGGTGGTGAACGAGATGGACACCGAGTCGTTCGACCTGACCACCGAGGAATCCCTGCGGCTGGCCGTACTGGCGGTCGCCGGTGAGCCGACCCAGGTTGTCTTTGCCCTGCACCACATCGCGGCCGACCTGTGGGCCCTCGACGTGCTGCGCGCCGAGTTCGAGCGCCTCCTGCACGGCCACGACATGCCCGCGTCGACCATCTCGCCGTGCGAGCTGGCGGTGTCGCAGCACTCGGCCAAGTGGGCGGCCCGCCGCGACGCCGCCGCGACCCACCTGCGGCACGTGTTCACCGCCGCCGCCGAGACCACCGCGGTCGACATCGTCATCGCGCCCGGCCCCACGGCCCGGGCGAACCTCGCCTCCCGGATCGCCAGGTCCAGGGCGGGCGCGCGGGCCGAGGAACTGGGGATCTCGGTGCCCAGCCTGGTACTGGCCGCGTACTGCCACCAGGCGCACGAGGTCGCGGGCGCGCCGGACATCCTGGTCAACACGATGTCCACCAACCGCCTGCACCCCACGACCGCCACACTGGTCACGTCGATGAACCAGTGGGCGCGGATGGTCAGCCACCGCGCCGAGGGCCAGTCCTTCGCCGACTTCGCCCGCGCGTTGCACTGGACGAGCCAGCGCGCCTACCGATACGGCTGTTACGACGTGGACGTCGACGTCCGCATCCGGGGCGAGGTCGAGTCCACGGTCGGCCCGATCCGGCCCGAGTTCAGCTTCAACTACGTCCAGGTGGAGTCGGGCGAGGTGCGGCCCGCCGACGCTCCCGAGTGGGAGGTGTCGCCGCTGCCCGCCATCACCGTGGGGGGACCGAACTTCTACCTGGTCGCCACCGAGGGGCCCGAGTTCGAACTCACGGCGCGGACCCGGTGGACGTCCTTCGGCGAGCCCGAGATGGCCGAGTTCCTCACCGCGGTACACAGCCTGCTGATCTGAGTCCGGTAGATCACTTGCTATATGAGGATCAGGGGCACGCGAACTCCGGCGGCGTCGGCGAGTTTCCCAAGGTCGTTCGGATCGGAAGTCAACACGGCGCCGCCGTGGCTGATCGCCGTGACGACGACCGCCGCGTCGACCACGTCCGCTGTGCCGGACAGGGCCAGCAATCGGCCGACTGCTTCCGCCACATCTTCGGTGAAAGACACGGAGCGGCACATCCGGCGCAGTATCGCCAGCGGCGCCTGCCGGGGGCTTGCGCGCCATACCTGAGCCAGCACGACGGTGGGCAGCAGAGCGGGAGTGCCCGCTTCAAGGGTGTCACGGCAGGCCCCATAGACCCGCCCCCTTGGATTGCCTTCCACGTGGATCAGCGCGCCCGCGTCAAGAATCAGGCCCCGGCCACTCACCCTGCTCGCCGCTCGTCCGACAAGCCAAGCAGTCGAGCCAAGGCCGCTCTGCGCGCGGCGGTCTCCTCCGGTGAATCCGGGCCGCCGACACCCGCGTCGGCCAGTTGAGCACGAATCTGCTCCAGTTCATCAGGATCAGGTTCGCCGAAGCTCGCGGCATACTCTTGAGCTGCGGCGTGGGCCTCGGCCAGATCGGCGGCGGTCTCGGCGGCTTCCGCCAGCCACGTCGACAACGGCACGCCTGCTCGCTCCGCTGCTCGGCGGGCACGCGCGACGACGATGTCCGGCAGCGACACGCTGAGCTTCTCCACAGCCATGACTGAACACTGTACCCGTTCGGGTGCTACCACGGTACTACCAATCGCCTCGGTGTTCGGATCCACCATCCGCGCTGAGTGTCAGCTGGGTTTCACCAACTGGCTGATCCGCTGCGGGGAGACGCCAAGGATGCGCGCGGCGTCCTGTTTGGACATGCCCGCGCCGAGGATGTGGGCCACGGCGCGCCGGATGTTCTCGGCGGCATTGCGCTGTGCACGCTCGGCATCGCGGCTGTCCTGGCGTGCCCGCTTGACTTCGTCGCCCAACTCGCCGGGAAGCTCGAACTCGACCTGAACATCGACTTCATCGAGCGGTATCCCGTCCATCGCGGACACAAGGTCGGTAGCCATCCGCACGGCTTCGGCGGTCGACCGAGCCTGGGTGACTCCGACGCCGGTCACGTCGACTACCCACCACTTGCCCTCACGGCGCGCTGATGCGCGATATGTCGTCATTGCAACCATCCTTCGGGGAGGCATGCCATCTGCTTGCCGATGCTGCGCACCACTCCAGCGGTGTCAGGCGGTGGTTCGGGACCGGCGCCCGATGTCCGCCGCATGGACAGCCGAACACTTCATGCCCTCCCGTGTTTCGAAGCGGCAGGCAACCATGCGATGCCAGGATCGCGACTACGTCTCCCGTTTCATGGGCTTGAACACCATGACAATAATCTAGGGGGCCTTGATGGGCAATATAAAGTCCACCTAGATAGTTCACTCGATCGAGAGTGGCGGTCCGTCAACGCTCAGTGCATCCAGCCTCCCCGCGGTCGACGCGGCCGCGGGGAGGACTCATGTGGAACCCCTGCTGCGTTCTGCGGTATTCTGCGTGAGCACTGGTCATGAGATCGGTGAAGTGGACCCGGCAGCCTTCTGGACGGTGGGCGAGCCGGGTTTCGCGTATCCAGAGCCTGCTTGCCTGTCAGGCGACGCGGATCTCGGTGACCAACTCTCGTACCCGCGCCTTCCACTGCCCGCCACGTTGCCAGCACCATGCCACCGCGTCCGGGATGGCCAGCAGCGGCTCGGCGTGCGCTCGCAGGTGTTCGAATCTCAGGTTCGGACAGCCGAGCAGCCGCTTCTGCTCATAGAGCACTCGCTCGTCGACCTCGACCACGGACTCGTCGAGTTCCAGGACCAGCATTCGCGTCCCGACCAGCGACAGATCGGCCATCATCGCCCGCAAGCACTCCCGTCGCTGCTGGTGGTGCAGGTTCTCGGCCGCCACCGCGGCGGCGGCCAACAACAGACCTCGGGTCTTGGTCTCGTCCACGAACACGTGCGCCGCCGGCATCGGTCGAGTTATGGCCGATCGGGCCGACAACGCGGGCGAGTGGCGCACCTGGGTAGCGGACCCCCACTGGGTATGACTCGATGGGGTGAATATGGGGGCGTTCGACCTACGGCCATCACGCCGACGGCGGGCACGCTTGGGGTCACCTGGCCATGGCCGGGACGACATCCAGGCAACAGGACCGATTTCACGTCAAGGGAGTCCTGTGCTTGCGGGCGAAAGGATGGAACATGACGTTGTCAGGATTGCAGACGTCCGACGCGACACGGCCGGACATCGACGCCGCGAGACTGAGTCACCGTGAGTGGCAGGTGCTCGAATTGCTCGTCATCGGGTTGACGAATCGCGCCGCCGGGCGTCGGTTAGGGATCTCGGAGCGGACGGTGCGGGAGCACATCGCGCGCATTTTCCTCAAGCTGCGCGTCTCCTCGCGGGTCGAGGCGGCGGTCATCGCCACCGAATGGCGGTTGGCCAAGCAGCAGCTCACCGCCGCGCCGCCCGCGGCGATCAGCGCTTAGGAGAAAACCGTGTCGGATTCGAGGCTCAGAATGGTAAGGCGAGGCAGATGACTACCGAAGGGCTGCACGCGGAGGGACTGGTCAAGCGCTACGGCGAGGTCGTCGCGCTGGACGAGTTCACGTTGACCGCCGAGCCGGGTGAGATCGTGGGTCTGCTCGGCGCGAACGGCTCGGGCAAGACCTCGTTCGTCGAGGTTGTGGCCGGTCTGGTCCGGCCGGACGAGGGCAGTGTCCGGGTCGTCGGCGTGGACATGTTGCGCAACGCCAGGCTGGCGCGCAGCCAGTTGGGCTGCGCACCGCAGGAGGTCGCGCTGTACTTCTCGGCGACCGTGCGGCAGAACCTGGTGCTGTTCGGCGGTTTGGTGGGACTGCGCCGCGCCGCGCTGCAGGCCGCGATCGACCAGGTCGCCGGGCAGATGCAGCTCGACTCGGTGATGGACCGCCCGGTCGCGGTGCTTTCCGGCGGACAGCGCAGGCGCACCCAGGTCGCCACCGCGCTGCTCGGCACCCCGGCGCTGCTGCTGTTGGACGAGCCGACGGCCGGGGCCGACCCGCCGACCAGGGAGGCGCTGCTCACCGCGGTGCGCGCCAGGGCCGCAGCGGGCGCCGCGATCGTCTACACCACGCACTACCTGCCGGAACTGTCCGAACTGGACGCCACGCTCGC
The DNA here is from genome assembly GCF_052390155.1 of Actinokineospora sp. Lineage (NCBI taxonomy): Bacteria > Bacillati > Actinomycetota > Actinomycetes > Pseudonocardiales > Pseudonocardiaceae > Actinokineospora > Actinokineospora sp. The sequence goes on from NZ_JBQTHF010000071.1 coordinate 58,254, forward strand.
GGTTGTCAAGCGCGGCAGGGTGATCGCCCGCGGCGCCCAGGACAGTCTGCTGTCCGGGCTGCTCGGCGAGGTCCGGGTGCGGCTGGACGGCCCGATCCCCGATCGGCTGGCCGACCTCGGCCGGGTCATCGACGGCGAGCTGCACCTGCCGAGCGTCGACCCGGCGCAGACCATGGCCGGGCTGCTGGCCGACGGCCTCGTGCCGCTGACCGTCGACGTTCGCAAGCCGAGCCTCGACGACCTCTACCACTCGCTGGAAACGATGGTGTCCCATGCTGTCTGACGCGCGCTACCGGATCGGCTCGCTGGTCCGGCTCAACACGATCCTGCTGATGCGCGAGCCGGGGCCGGTGGTGAGCAGGTGGGTGATGCCACTGGTCCTCATCGCCGTGCTGCATCCGCTGTACCGGGCCGCGCTCGCGGGCGCCGGGGAAGACGTCGGCACCAAACAGATCGTCGCGGGCATGCTGGTGATGTTCTCGATGTTCGCCCTGTCGATCGTCGGGTCCGCGATCCTCACCGAGCGGTCCTGGCGCACCTGGGACCGGCTGCGCGCGACTCCGTCCGCGTCCTGGGAACTGTTGGTGGGCAAGGCGATCCCGGCGCTCGGCGTGCTCGTGATCCAGCAGGTGCTGGTGCTGGGCTTCGGGTATGTCCTGTTCGGACTGTCGATCGAGAGCCTCGGGCTGCTGGCGCTGGCCGTGTCGGCGTGGGTGCTTGCCCTGCTGTGCTTGGGCATGGCGCTCGGCGCGCTCGCCCGCAGCCACAGCGAACTGGCGGTGTTCTACGACGTCGGCGGGCTCGCGCTCACCACCCTCGGCGGTGCGCTGGTGCCGCTGACGATGATGCCGGGCTGGGCGCAATCCCTCGCCCCGCTGTCGCCCGGGTACTGGGCGATGGACTCCTACCGGTCGGCGCTGTCCGGGAACGTCGGCTCGCTGATGGTCGACGTCGCCGTGCTGCTGATGCTGGCGGTGGCCGCGGGCGCGCTCGCCGCGTGGCGCATCACCCGCGGCTGGGGCCGATCCCAGCTCCTCTGACCTGGCCGCGGTGACCCTTCCGCCCACTGACGTGCGGAAGGGGCCACCCGCCATGGCAACACGCGAACAGGCGGAAGGGCCGCCCCCGCCACCTTTCGGTGGCGATGACGGCCTTCCGCTACCGCGGGAATGTGGGAGGCGGCGTGTCGCCACAACCGCCTCCCCACATCAGGGCCTGATCAGGCCTTGCACAGGACCCGAGCGCAGAGGGCGCGGGCCGAGAGCGCACGGGCGGAGAGGGCGCGAGCCGCAGAGACAACCTTCATGGTGAACCTCCAGTAGATGATGTGAATTTCGAATTTCGATCCCCTCGGATCGGCCCGATCGGGCGATCTCCGTTTTGCTGGGGATCTCCGCCCCCGGTGTCGCTCGGGGCATGGACCAAAGTTAGCCCGCCAACTCCGCCGCCGCAATCGTCGGCAAGCTATTCGGGCCTGCAGCAATTGACCGGCAACATGCTGCCACCGCCACAACCGCACAAACCATGGTGCGGCCGTTGACAACCACCGCACGGAGTCAGACCCTTGAACCAACTACCGGGTCCCCATTCCGTCAGATGTAGAGGGTGCCATCCATGCTGGAAAACGACGAATCCTTCACGCGGTACACCACCATTCTGAAGGAATACCTGCCCCTTTCCGGGCCCGCGCCACTGGCCGCCGACGAGCGCCTGGCAGGCCTTGGCCTCGATTCGCTCAACACCGTCTCACTGTTGTTGCGGCTGGAGGAGGAATTCGAGATCAGCCTGCCCGACGAGGCGCTGACCGCGGAGACCTTCGCGACGGTCGGCTCGCTGTGGTCGGTGGTCGCGGACCACCTGACCCCGAGCCAGGCGAGCGCCATCGAGCCGATCGACCCGGCCAAGTACGACCTCACCGACGACGACCTCAGCATCGCCATCATCGGCATGGCCGGCCGGTTCCCGGGCGCGGCGGACGTCGCGACGCTCTCGGAGAACATCCGCGGCGGCGTGCACACGCTCACCCGGTTCACCGACGAGGAGCTGCTGGAGTCCGGTGTGGACCCCGCGCTGGTCGCGGACCCGAACTACGTCAAGGATCGGCCCGTTCTCGACGACATCAAGGGTTTCGACGCCGATTTCTTCGGCTACAACCCGCGTGAGGCCAAGCTCGCCGACCCGCAGCAGCGCGTTTTCCTGGAGTGCGCGTGGGAGGCCCTGGAGTTGGCCGGGTACGCGACCGCGGACGACCGCGGCCGGGTCGGCGTGTTCGGCGGCGGAAACCTGAGCACGTATGCCTTCGACCGGTTCACCCTCAACACCGGCTCGATGGAGATCACCCCGTTCGAGCTGATCATCGGCAACGACAAGGACGCGCTGTCGACCATCATCTCCTACAAGCTGAACCTGACCGGGCCGAGCGTGTCGGTGCAGACCTTCTGCTCCACCTCGGGCTCGGCGATCCACTTCGCGGTGCAGAGCCTGCGCCGCGGCGAATGCGAGATGGCGCTGGCGGGCGGGGTCTGCATCCGGGTGCCCGACAAGATCGGCTACCTCTACCAGGAGGGCGGCCAGGAAAGCCCGGACGGCTTCCTGCGCACCTTCGACGTGAACTCCCAGGGCGGCGTCTTCGGTGACGGCGCCGCGGTGGTCGTGCTCAAGCCGCTGCGCCAGGCGATGGCCGACCGCGACACCGTGCTCGCGGTGATCCGCGGCAGCGCGATGACCAACGACGGGGCGATGAAGTTCAGCTACACCGCGCCCAGCGTCGTCGGCCAGGGCCAGGCGGTCGCCGCCGCGCTCGCCGACGCCCGGGTCGACCCGGCCGACGTGACCTATGTGGAGGCGCACGGCACGGCGACCGAACTGGGCGACCCGATCGAGGTCGCAGGCCTCACCCGGGGCTACGGCGACGTGGGCAAGAAGCAGTACTGCGCGATCGGGTCGGTCAAGACCAACGTCGGACACCTCGACCGCGCCGCGGGCGTCACGGGCCTGATCAAGATCGTGGAATCCATGCGGCACGAGATGATCCCGGCGCTGCTGCACTTCACCAGCCCCAACCCCGAGATCGACTTCGCGAACAGCCCGTTCTTCCCGGCGGCCGAGACGATGTCCTGGCCGCGCAGCGAACTGCGGCCGCGCATCGCCGGGCTGAACTCGCTCGGCGTCGGCGGCACCAACGTGCACGTCGTGGTCCAGGAGGCCGACGAGCACGCCGACCGGCCGGTCAACCCGCGCCGCTGGCAGTTCCTGCCGGTGTCCGCGCGCACCGAGAACGCCGTCCAGGAGTCCTGCGGGCGCCTCGGCGGGCACCTCGACGCCGGGCACGCGGTCGATCTCGCCGACATCGCGTTCACCCTGCAGGCCGGGCGCCAGTTGTTCAACCACCGCCGGGTCGCCGTCGTGGACTCGGTCAGCGGCGCGGCCACGGTCTTCGGCGACGGCGCCAAGGGCAAGCTGCTGGGCCGATCCGACACCACCCACGGCCGGAACACCGCGTTCCTGCTCGCGGGCGTCGGCGAGCACTACGCGGGCATGGCGGCCGAGCTGTACGAGCAGGAGCCCACGTTCCGCGCGTACGTTCAAGAATGTCAGTCCATTTTGGACGACCACAATGGACTGAACGTCACCACGGTGCTCACCGAAGCGGGCGAGCGCGACGGCGCGGCGGACCTGGCGCGGCTGATGGGCCGGGCCACCGACACCGGCGCCGAGTCGCCGATGAACCGCACCGAGATCGCCCAGCCCGCCGTGTTCGTGGCCGAGTACGCCCTCGCCAAGACCCTGATGGACTGGGGTGTCACGCCGTCGCTGCTGGTCGGCTACAGCGTCGGCGAGTACGTCGCCGCCTGCCTCGCGGGCGTACTGTCCCTTTCGGACGCGCTGCGGCTGGTGGCCCACCGCGCCGAGCTGATCGCCGCGCAGCCGCGCGGTGCGATGCTCGCGGTCGGCCTGAGCCCCGACGCACTGCGGACCAGGGTGCCCGACCTGCACGAGCGCGGCCTCGACGTGGCCACCCTCAACGGCGCCCAACTCGTTGTGGCGGGCCCGATCGACGCGGTCGGCGCGCTGGCCGAGGAGCTGCGTGCCGAGCGCGTGGCGTGCCGGGAACTGGAGACCACGCACGCGTTCCACTCGCGCATGCTGGCCCCGGTCGCCGAGCCGCTCACCGTGTGGATCAAGGACAACGTCACGCTCAACGCCCCGACCATCCCCTATATCTCCAATGTCACCGGCGAGTTGGCGACCCCGGAGCTGGTCACCGACCCGGGCTACTGGGCCAAGCACATGTGCGGCACCGTCCGCTTCGCCGAGTGCCTCGCCACCGCGCTGGGCCACGGCGAGCCCGCGTTCGTCGAAATCGGCGCGGGCAAGTCGCTGGGCGCGATGCTGCGCACGCACCCGGACTGCGGCATCGAGCGCTGGCCGCTGATCGTGTCCACCCAGCCGGGTGCGGCCGAGGAGGTCGCCGCGGGGGCCACCCTGACCACCGCGCTGGCCAAGTTGTGGCTCGCGGGCGTCGGCTTCGACTGGCACGCCTACCACGGCACCCCGGACACCGACGCGTGGCGACCCGGCCGCGTGCACCTGCCGACCTACCCCTTCCAGCGCCAGGAGCACTGGTGGGAGTCGGCCAAGCCGCGCAAGAAGGGCTCGTCCGCGCGGCAGACCGAGTCCGGCGGCCTCGCCGACCAGCTCGACACGCTGCCCCGGATGGCCGAGGACCGCTGGCTGCACCTGCCGGTGTGGCGCCAGACCGCGCCGCGGCCGCCGCTGCCCACCGAGGGCGCGCACTGGCTGATCTACACCGACGCGGGCAGCCGCGCCGAGGCCGACGCGCTCGCCGGACGGCTGCGCGACGCGGGCCACGAGGTCACCTACGCCCTGCTCGGCGACCGGTTCGCCGACACCGACGACGGCTACCTGATCCGCCCTGGCAGCGCCGAGGACACGCTCTCGATGCTCACCGCGCTGCGCGCCGAGCGCAGCCTGCCCGCCCGGGTCGTGCACCTGTGGACGATGAATCCGCGTGGCGCCACGGTTCCCGAGGTGATCCAGCGGGGTCTGCACACGCTGGTCGCGCTGGCCAGGACCATGCAGGAGATCGGCGTCGACGCCTGGAAGCTCGACGTCGTCGGCACCGGCACGCACCAGCTTTCCGAGGACGAGCCCATCCACCCGGACCGGGCCACCGTGATCGGCCCGTGCCGGATGATCCCGGTCGAGTACGCCCAGGCCGCCGCCCGGCTGATCGACTTCCCGGCGCACGAGCCGGTGCCGGTCGGCGACCTGATGGAGGAGCTGCTCGCCGAGCCGCAGGACCGGATCGTGGCGCTGCGCCGCGGCCGCCGGTTCGTGCCGACCTTCGACACCGTGATCGACAGCCCGCCGACCGACAAGCAGGTCCCGATCCGCACGGGCGGGGTGTACCTGGTCACCGGCGGCCTCGGCGGGATCGGCCAGGCGATGGCCGAGCGCCTCGCCGAGCACCACCAGGCCCGACTTGTCCTCTTTGGACGGACGCCGGTACCGCCGCGCGAGCAGTGGGACGCGATCCTCGCCGACGCCGCGGCACCGGAGGAGGTGCGCAGGCGGCTGGAAGGCTTGCGGCGACTGGAATCCCTCGGCATCGAGTTCGAGCTGGTCGCGGGCGACGTCGCCGACCCTGCCGACGTCCGGCGCGCGGTGGCCGTCGCGATCGACCGCTTCGGCGAGCTGAACGGTGTCCTGCACGCCGCTGGTGTGCCCGGCGTCGGGCTCATGCAGTTCAAGAGCAACGCCGAGATGGACCGGGTGCTGGCGCCCAAGGTGGCGGGCACGCTGGCCCTGGCCGACGCGCTGGCCGACGTGCCGATCGACTTCCTGGTGCTGTTCTCCTCCATCGCCTCCGCGACCGGAGCCCTCGGCCAGACCGATTACTGCGCCGCCAACGTGTTCCTCGACGGGTTCGCCCAGAGCGGCGCGCTCCCGCAGGCCAAGGTGGTCTCGATCGGCTGGGGCGAGTGGACCTGGAACGGCTGGACCGCGGGCCTCGCGGGCTACGAGCCCGCGCTGCGCGAGTACCTCCAGCAACACCGGGCCTACATCGGCATCAGCTTCGACGAGGGGTGGCGCGCGCTGCGCCGAGTCCTCGCGGGCAGGCACAAGCACGTCATCGTGAACACCCAGGACTTCGCCACGATGGTCGAGGAGAGCCGCGACTACACGATGGCCAACGTCCAGGCCGCCGCGCAGGCCAACCGCGGCGCGGGCCGCGGGCCGCGCCCGGACCTGTCCACCCAGTTCATCGCGCCGCAGTCCGCGGCGGAGCGGACCATCGCCGAGATCTGGTGCGACGCACTGGGTCTGGAGAAGGTCGGCACGGAGGACAACTTCTTCGAGCTCGGCGGCACCTCGCTGATCGGCGTCGGGATCATGGACACCATCCGCCGGGCGCTCAAGCTGGACGAGTTGGCCCCGCACGTGCTCTACCAGGCACCCACCGTCGGCGGTCTCGCCGGGGTGATCTCCGGCGCCGCGTCGGAGAAGACCACAGACGTCGCCGACCGCACGGGCCAGCAGCGCGCCCGCCAGCAGCGTCGTCGCGAGCTCCAGCGGAGCGGGAGGCAGTCATGAATGAGCTTGCGCGCGAATCAGTGTCACAGGGCGTCCGCGAGGGGCATCACGGAGCCTGCGAGGGATTGTCATGAACGACACCAACTACGAGTCCGCGATCGCCATCGTCGGGATGTCCGGCCGATTCCCGGGCGCGGCGAACGTCGACGAGCTGTGGCGCAACCTGCTCGCTGGCAAGCCAGGGTTGCGGCCGCTCACCGAGGACGAGCTGACCGCGGCGGGCATCAGCCCGGCCCTGCTGGCCAACCCGAACTACGTGCGCTACGGCGCGCCGGTCGCTGACATCGACCAGTTCGACGCGGGCATGTTCGGGTTCAGCAGGCGCGAGGCGGAGACGATGGACCCGCAGCACCGGCTGTTCCTGGAGTGCTCGTGGGAGGCGATCGAGAGCGCGGGCTACGCGCCGAACGACGCGCCGGGCAAGGTCGGCGTGTTCGCGGGCAGCGGCTTCCCCGACTACATGCTCAACGTCGCCGACAAGCTCAACTCCGAGCCGGGCGGCCAATTGCTGCTCGCGGTGGGCAACGAGCGGGACTCGTTGGCCTCGATGCTGTCCTACAAGCTGGACCTGCGCGGGCCCAGCGTCACCGTGCAGACGTTCTGCTCGACGTCGCTGGTCGCCACGCACCTGGCGGCGCAGAGCCTGCTCAACTACGAGTGCGACATGGCGGTCGCTGGCGGGGTCTACCTGTCGCTGCCGCAGCACGCGGGCTACCTGTTCGAAGAGGGCAGCATCACCACCCCGGACGGCCGGATCCGCAGCTTCGACGCCGCCGCGCGCGGCACCGTGCTCGGCAACGGCGTCGCGGTGGTCACCCTCAAGCGGATGACCGACGCGCTCGCCGACGGCGACCCGATCCACGCGGTGATCCTCGGCTCGGCGGTCAACAACGACGGGCGGGCCTGCGCGGGCTACACCGCGCCGGGCGTCGACGGACAGTCCGAAGTGGTCGAACTCGCGCTCGGCGTCGCCGACGTCAAGTCCGAAACAGTTGGCTACGTCGAGTGCCACATGACCGGCACCCAGCTCGGCGATTCGATCGAGCTGGCGGCGCTGAGCCGGGTGTTCCAGAACCCGCCCGCGGTCCCGACCGTGCTGAGCACGCTCAAGCCCAGCATCGGCCACCTCGACCGCGCCTCCGGCGTCGCCGGGCTCATCAGGACCACGATGGCGTTGCGGGACAAGGTGTTGCCCGGTACGCCCGGGTTCGAGACGCCCAACTCGACACTGGCCGCGGCCAAGGACCGGTTCCGCGTGCTGACCGAGCCGCAGCCCTGGGCGCCCGCGGACCACCCGCGCCGCGCCGGGGTCAGCTCGTTCGGCTTCGGCGGCACCAACGCGCACGTGGTGCTGGAGGAGGCGCCGCCGGTGCCCGCCGCGCCCGCGCGCCCGGGGCCGCACCTGCTGGTGCTCTCCGCGCGTGACCTCGACGCCCTCTACGGCGGCATCGAGCGGCTGCGGGCGCACCTGGAAAGCCACCGCGACCAGGACCTGGCCGACGTGGCGCACACCCTGCAGCAGTCGCGCGCGAGCTTCCTGCTGCGCTGGGCCGTGGTCTGCCACGACCACGACGACGCGCTGGCCGCGCTGGCCGACCAGAGCCGCTGGATCATCGGCGAGGCACCGCGGCCGGACGGTCCGGTCGCGCTTCGGTTGTGTGCCCCCGGAACCGCGTCGGATCAGCGGTGGCGCGAAGTCGCCGCGGCCCTGCACCGGCTGGTCCCGCCGAACGAGCAGGTCCCGAACCGGTCGCCTGCCGAGGAATCCGGCGACTACGCCGTCGGCCTCACCGCCGCCGACACCCTGACCCGGCTCGGTGTGCGGGTCGCGTCGATCGTCGGCGACCCGGGCGCCGAGGCGCTGGCCGAGCGGCTGTCGGCCGACTTCGGCATCGCCGGGCAGCTCGCCGACGACGAGGGCATGTCAGCGGAGTTCGTACTGGAACCGGCCGACGACGAGCCCGCCGACGAGTGGCTGCTCACCGCGCTCGCCCTGCTGTGGCAGGCGGGCACCCGGCTCGACTGGGCCGGTCTGCACCCCGGCACCCCGCGCCGGGTGACGCTGCCGACCTATCCGTTCCAGCGCAAGCGGTACTGGGTCGAGCGGCCCAAGAACTCGGCGCAGCCGGTGGAATCCACCGAGCGGACCGGCGACGTCGGCCGGTGGACGCACCTCGCGTCGTGGCGGCAGCGGCACGTGCCCTTCGGCGACCTCGCCGAGCGGGCCAGGGCCGCGGGCCCGTGGCTGCTGTTCGGCGCGGAGGCGGGCGCCGACACGGTGGCCGACCTGCTCACCGAGTACGGCGCCGACGTCACCGTGGTCCGTCCCGGCGCGGCGTTCGGCCAGTTGGACGACGGCAGCTTCGTGGTCCGGCCGGACAGCGCCGAGGACCTCGACCAGGTCTTCGCCGCGCAGGTGTTCGCACCGCGCACCGTGGTGCACGGGTTCGCCCTCGCCCCCCTCGGTGCGGAAACCGACCCGGTGCGCCGCTTCGACGATGCCCAGCCGCACGGCTTCCACTCCGCGCTCGCCCTGGCGGATGCCCTGGAGCGGGCGGGCGGCGACGACCCGATCGAGCTGGTGCTGCTCACCGACGGCGCCGTCGAGGTCGCGGGCGGCGACCTGCGCTGCCCCGAGCACGCCACCCTGTCCGGCCTGGCACCCGTGCTGGCGCAGGAGAACCCGGTGCTGACGTGCAGGCACGTCGACCTCGACGCCAGTCGCGGCGACCTCGACCGGCTGGCCCGGCAGATCGTCGCCGAGTCGGTCACCGAGCACGCCGGTCCGGTGGCCTGGCGCGGCAACCGGCGCTGGCTGCGGGCGTACGAGGCCCAGCCGCTGCCCGCGCCCGACCTCGCCGCGAGCCCGCTGCTGGCGGGGTCCACGGTGCTGGTCACCGGCGGGCTCGGCAACGTCGGGCTGCTGCTGGCCCGGCACCTGGCCACCACCCGTGGCTGCAAGCTGGTGCTCACCACGCGCTCGGCCCTGCCGCCGCGCGCCGAGTGGGCGGACCGGGTGGCGGCGGCCACGCCCGGGGACAAGATCGCCCGCTACCTCCAGCGGGTACTGGACCTGGAGGTAGCGGGCGCGCAGGTGCTGGCGATGTCGGCCGACATCGCCGACGGCGACCGGATGGCCGAGGTCGTGGCCGCCGCCGAGGAGCGCTTCGGCGGGATCGACGCGGTGGTGCACGCGGCGGGCGTGCAGGACAGCGCGTTCTTCGGCGTCGCGCACACCATGGACCGCGCGGCGTGCGACGCGCACCTGCGCGCCAAGGTGCACGGATTCCTGCACCTGCAACGGTTGTTGGCCGACAAGGTGTCCGGGCCGCGGATCACCCTGTCGTCGCTGTCGGCGATACTCGGCGGGCTCACCTACGGCCCGTACGCCGCGAGCAACGCCGCCCTCGACGCCTACGTCCTTGCCGCGCGCGACGAGAACGCGGGCCGCTGGGTGAGCGTCGACTGGGACGCCTGGCAGAACCCGGCGGCCACGATCCCGGTCGCGGGCTTCGAGATGGCGCCCGACGAGGGCATCGAGGTCTTCGAGCGGGCGCTCGCCGCGGTCGACGAGATCGGCAGGCTGGTGATCTCCACCGGCTCGCTGGGCGCCCGGCACGACCAGTGGGTGGTGCGGGCGGGTGCGGCCGACGCGGCCGACGCCGCCGACGACCGCCCGGTCGAGCCGCGGCCCGCCCTGGCCCAGCCCTACATCGAGCCCGCGAACCCGCTGGAGCGCACGCTGGCCGAGATCTGGGCCACGGTGCTGCGGCTGGACCGCGTCGGCGTCGAGGACGATTTCTACCGGCTGGGCGGCGACTCGATCGTGTCGATCGACCTCATCGCCCGGATTCGCAAGGCGTTGAAGGTCGCGATCCCGGTGACGGCCCTGCTGGAGGAGGCGACCGTGCGCAAACTGGCCGGTCGCGTCGCCGCTCTCACCGACGCGTGATCGGAAGGTTGACATGGGTGCGCGCAGAACCGCTTCGCTGAGTTGGGGCCAGCGCAACATCTGGCTGGACCACCACCAGTTGCCGCCGCGGGCGCGGCACGAGCTGAACTTCTCGATCAGCTACACGCCGCCGCCGGGTTCGACGGTGGCGAACCTGAAGCTGGCACTGGACAGTATGGCTCGGCGGTACGAGTCGCTGCGCAGCACCTACGGCTGGGAAGCGGGCCGGGGGGTCGTCCAACGGGTCGACTCCCCGCGCCCGGTGCCCGTCCGCTGTCACGACACGGCGGAGCGGCCCGAGGTGTCGGTCACCGAGGTCGTCGCCGAGGTCACCGAGGCCGAGTTCCGGCTGGACGAGCAGTGGCCGATGCGGGCGTGCGTCATCAGCACCGACTCGGTGCCCAAGCTCATGGTCGTCGTCGGCCACCACATCGCCGTGGACGACTGGAGTCTGGAGGGGATGAAGCGGGAGTTCGCCGAACTGCACGCGGATCTGGTCGCCAAGCGCCCGGTGCGGCTGGCGTCGGTGCGCCACCACCCGGTCGACCTGGCGGGGTACGAGGCGTCCCCGGCCGGGGTCGCCGCGAGCGCCCGCGCACTGTCCTATTGGGACCGTACGCTGGCGCAGGTGCCCACCGACCAGTTCACCGCGCGGCGCGGACCGGGGCAGGAGCCGCACAGTGCCACACTGTCCTCGCCCGCCGCGCTGGCCGCGGCCCACGATCTGGCCACCCGGCACGGGGTGTGGCCCTCGCTGGTGCACACCGCGGCGTTCGCGGCCGTGCTGAGCGCGTACACCGGCAGTGGTGGGGTGGCGTACCGGACGTATGCGAGCAACCGGGACCTGCCGTTGCACGCGGACATGATGAGCTGCCTGTTCCTGCCGGTGCTGGTGCACACCGACTGCGCCGACGATCCGGCGTTCGACGAGGTGGTCCGCCGCACTGCGAAGACCTGCGGCGAGGCCATGGACCACTCGTACTCCGCGTACGACGAAGCCCTGGAACTGGTCGCCCGCCACGGTTTCGCCCGCGGCGCCGACCTCCGCCTCGGCACGGCCGTCAACTACCTGAAGTACCCGGACAAGACCCGCGGCGGCGGTCGCACGGTGTTCAACCGCAACGCCGTCCCCACCCACTGGTCCCTCCTGGGCGCCGACTGCTACCTCAGAATCAGCGAGTGGCAGGACTGCGCCGTCACCACCCTCTACGCCGCGGACACCGTCATCTCGGCCGCCGACGTCGAACACTTCCTGCGCGGGATGGAGGCCGTACTCGTGCGCGCGGCAGCATCGGAAGATGCGGTGCGGGTGTCCGACATTCCCGCCCTGGCATCGTTTTCCCCGATCCCGGCGCGGGCGGGGGCCGACTCACCCACCCTGCCCGCCCTGTCGAGCGCGGCCGAACAAGCGTTGATCGCAGCCGTTTCGGCGGCCAATGATCTGTCTACTGTGGACCCGACGTTGCCCTACGTGCCCGCGGGCGGCCGAGTCCTGCACATCCCCCGCACCTGCGACCTCCTGCACGCGGACGGCTGGACCCCGCCGTCCCTGCACCTGCTCACCGGCACCCACCCACTACACGCCATCGCCGCCACCATGTCCCGCGCGGAACAACTCGCGGCCTTCACCTGATCACCCCCGGCTTCCGGCCCGTTTCCAAGAATTCCGCAAGCCCCAGCTGTACTACTTCAATGGGCACTTCCACGCTGGCCCGCACCGGGCTCAGATTTCCCATGTAGATGTATTCGACCCGCTCGTCCGGGTCGCCGTCGCCGCGTGTCCAGCCACCGTCCACCGCACCGTAGCCGATGAACCCCTTGGTAGCACCCAATCCGACTTGCAATACTGCGGACTGTGGATCGCAGGCAATTGTGGCCTGGACCATGGCCGGAGCCTCGTGGGTTGCTGTTTCTACCTGAACCCGGTGGATAAACGCCTGCAACTCGGCCGGGGTGCTGACGAGGATCGGGGGGTCGCCGGCGCCGAAGTCGTTCTCTGGTTCCTGGTCGTACCAGATTTCTAGCGTGACCACCGCGCGCCTCCTGTGAATGTCTTTCGATAGTTCGGTCCGTGTACGGTAATGGTGTAGCCTGCAGGCAAGACTATCGGAAGCAACTTCTCGCAACCGTACGGGCCGTGACACGGTCGATTATTTATCACGACATCGATATGCTGTGTCTTGTTGTGCCTCATCTGTACGGCAAGTTTCATTTCGACGTGCGCGACGTTGACCGGTTCCATCATGGGTGGCATACCGGCCTGTTGCAGCAGACGCCAAGCCTCGACGGAGTCGTCGTCCTCGCCGCTAACCAGTTCGTGCTCGCGGCCGTGGCCGTCAATCCATCGGCCGTGAGTCTTCTTGCGGCCGGGGTTCGGCTTGGGAACGGGGGGCGGCAGCCGCTGGCGGAGGACATCGGCTTGTCCCGCAGTCAGGCCAACCGGCGCGGGGGGCCTGCTGGTTGTCGGTCCGTTCGGCTGCGCCGGGGACGGCGTGCCGGTTGCACCAATCTGGGCCAGGTAGCGCTGAAAGATCGATAGTACCTGGTCGAGAAGCCTGGTGACGTGCTCGACCGACTGCCGCGCGTCCTGGCAGAGTTGTGCGGACTGAGGCAGTTCCGACGCGGATGATCCCTGCGCCAGACGTGCGATCCGCTCCTCTGCCTCGCGCAGGTCAGCTATGGCCTGGTTCAGGCTGTCAGTGGGAAAGCTAGCCAACGCGGCAGTGAGCCGCGCGACGAGTGCAGTGATTGACACTTCGCCCCCTGGGTAGCCATACCGTGCCCACTCTGACGCATCCCGCACGAGCTTTGGTCAGGCAGTCGAACACCGTCGATTGGGTTCCTCGCCGCCGATGGTCGACGTACTCACGCACTCCCTTCGTCGAGTGCGAGGTGCTGGTTTGCGGCGCTAGCGGCGTCAGCCATCTCGGGGAGGTCCAGTACGGTTACCCCGCCAGCGGTCAGGACTTTGACTCCGATGCATTCGGCCACGAACAGTGCTGGTTCCCGCCAGGCGATCACGACGCGGCGAATGCCGGTGGCGAGAATCAGTTGGGCGCAGGGTGTGGGCCGGCTGGCACGTTGGGAGCAGGGCTCCATCGTGGTGTACAGGGTCGCGGCCGACAGATCAATTGGAGTGGTAGTCAGCTTTGCCAGCGCCGATTCCTCGGCGTGAATTGTGGAGCCATCCTCCCGCGAATACCCACAGGAGATCTCGCGCCCGTCACGAATGACTACAGCGCCAACTGAGTAGGCCGTTTTCGACGGCGGACACTTGTGTGAGAGCGTAATTGCTCTACGCATCCATTTGTGGTCGTCGATGGTGGGATTCACGACGCCGCACCATCGATCTTGGGCTTGTATCGCAACAGAACTACGTCGCCGACGACCCTAGCTTCTTCAAGGTGCATGCGACGGGTCGATCCACCCGGATAGGTGGCTGGATAGAGAAATCGTGGCGCGTCGACTTCTCCGACCACAAGCGGAGCAATGGCCATGTGGATTTCGTCGGCCAGGCCGGCGGACAGGAACGCGGTGTGAATTCGTCCACCGCCCTCAATCATTAGCGTCCGCACGCCACGGCCGCCAAGGTCGTCAAGGAGTTCACCGAAGTCAATCTGTGAGCCTAGCGAGACAACATCTGCCAGGCCGGCAAAAGTGTCCTGCAACTTCTCGGCCCCTGTGTCGGTGGTGTAGATGACCTTTTTGTCGCCGTGGTGCCAGAACTTGAGATTGGGGTCAAGGTTTCCGCTCCCGGTCACAGTGACTTTCATCGGATAGGCAGGTAGGCCACGGGCAATGCGGTCGACACGGCGCTGCTCGCTGTTGACCAGCAGCCGGGGGTTGTCGGCGCGCATTGTTGCGGCGCCGATGAGAATCGCGTCTGATTCGGCGCGAACTTGGTCGACTCGATCGAAGTCGGCTGTATTGGAAAGCAGCAGCCGCTCTGGGCTGATGTCGTCAATATGGCCGTCGATGCTGACGGCGACGCTGAGCAGCACGTACGGGCGCCGGGACATTCGTCGCCTTCCTTGTGGTCGCCGAATTACACCAGGTGGGGTATGGCGTCGCGCATGGCTGTTATGAAGTCGCTGACCTCCTCCCTCGAATCGGCGAAAAGTCGGCATATTTTTCGTTGTCTCGCACTCCGCACGAGTGCAGGGTAGGTTTTTGGCGTTCAGTCGCGCTGGCGGAAACGTCCGGCTTTGGTGGCGGCTGTGAAGCTGCGCCATTGCCGAGCCGAGAAGGCCAGCAGCGGGCTCTCGGCACCGAGCTTGGTATCGCGTACTGCCCGAGCGTCAAGGGTTGCGCCAATCTCCACACAGTTGTTCGGATCACCCGAGCTGTATGAGGACGTGCGCCAGTGGGAGAACGTGACCGGGTTCATGTGGCCGCTCCTTCAAGATGGATCACTCGTAGCCATCGGCCAGTCGCAGCAGCATCTCTTTGGACTGCACCAAGTCCAGCGCTGCGCCGACAAACCGCTGCCACAAGTTACTGTAGGTCGCGACGGACTCGTGGTCGTCCCGGTAGCGACCGTCGTCGTAGTCCTCCAGGTAGACGTACTCCAGTGGCCCCGACTTCCCGGGCGACGGGATGCGGAACATGGTGAACGGGTACATGCAGCCAGGCGGGTAGGTTCGCGCCCGAAACGGCAGCACTTGGAGGTGCACGTTCGGCAGCTCGGCGATGCTGGCGACGTGCCGGAGTTGGTCTTGCATGACGGTGTCGTCACCCACCATCCGCCGAACGGCCGACTCCGAGACCACGAAGCCGATCTGCGGTGCGTTCGGCTTGGTGAGTACCTGTTGACGCTCAACCCTGGCCTTGACGGCGTTCTCCAGCGCCCGGTCGGTGAGCTGCCAGCCACTGTCAGCCCAGAGGGCGCGAATGTACTTCTCGGTCTGGAGCAAGCCGGGGATCATCTCGCTCTGGTAGTGGTTGATCACGCTGGCGTCTTCTTCGAGGTCGACCGCCATCCGAAAGAACTTGCCGTAGATCGAGCGGTAGCCGGACCAGCGGCCACGCTGCTTGCAGTGCTTGGCGGTGTCGAGCGCCCAGGCTTTCTCGTCGGCCGTCGCACCGAGGGCATCGTAGAGAAGCCCGATGTCAAGCGGCCGGACGCTCGACTGGCCGTTCTCCAGGCGGGACAGCTTGGTGGCCTGGTTGCCCAGCACCTCGATGGCTTGGGCCAGGGTCCAGCCGCGAGCTTCGCGCAGCCGCTTGAGTTCCTTGCCAAGCTGGAGCTGAAGCACGGTCGGAGTTGGCATGTGGATCAGCCTTCCATGGTGACGCGACGGATGCGTACCGCCCGTCCCGGTCACGACAGCATTGCTCAGTAACATCCTACGGTTCATCCGAACGGGGTAGCGCGCTCGGTTCAATAGGATGTTACGGTGAGATCGCTCGCATCAACGGCAGGATCTCACCGAGACATATCACTAGCGTTACCGCCCCCTATCACCGCAGGTGAGGCGGCATCACCACGCTCGCGGGAGGCACCACTTCCGTGTCCCGTGGCGGTGCAGTCGGGATGCGATGGGCGCTAGGTGGTGTGGGTCGGTTGTGATTCCCGCATGGCCGCATGGGCACCTGCCGAGTCAGATCGGCAACTCAGCGGCTGCGGCGAACCCGTGGCGTTTCATGTCCGAATGGATCACCCGGACAGCGCTCGGGTTCGCCGCCTCGGTTCGCAAGTGTCGCGAAGCGACCACCGACCAACCAACCACCGGGAGCGTTGCATCGTGACTCAGGCATCGACGGTCTATCACCCCCACAAGTCCCGTATCCCCTGTACCGATGGGTTCGACCGGGAGCGCTCTGTCGGGTTGTGGGCGGCTCCGACCAGTGGTCGGGTGGTGCTGGTGGCTCCGCCGGCGGAGACGGCGTTGTTCACACCTGCCCAGGCGCGGG